>SVKW01000127.1 GCA_015068285.1 Oscillospiraceae bacterium
CTTGCAGGCGCACTCACAAAGGATGCAAAATACATCGGTATGATTGGCGGACCGAGAAAGTACAATGCGATTTTCGACCGTCTTGAAGCACGCGGCTTCACAAGAGAGCAGCTCAGCACAGTGCATACACCAATCGGTCTTGATATAAGCTCGGAAGTTCCTAACGAAATCGCTGTTTCCATTATGGCAGAAGTGCTTATGGTGAAAAACGGCAAGGACAGAGCGAAGGTTTAGATGAATTGACTTCGTCATGAATTGGTTTCACCATGAATTGAAGCGTTGCTTCATGAATTGCGCATAGCGCATTGCGGTATCTGCGATGCATTGGATAGGGTATACTTTTATTAAATGTGACGAAGTCACACCTTAATGTTCCGCAGGAACAATTCATGCCGTCAGGCAATTCATGCATTTATGCAATTCATGTACACAGTACAATTCATTTTTATCAACATTGTTTACATTTTAATTTATTATAAGGAGAAAACCCACCCATGAAAAGATTTATCGCACTCATGATGGTGCTGGCAATGTCTCTCTCCCTTTTCGCAGGCTGTGCAAAGGAAGAAGAAACAACAACTGCAGCGCCAACAACAGCAGCAACAGAAGCTACAAAGGCAACTGAAGCTCCTACAGAAGCTCCAAAGGAAAGAGTTCTCCGCATCGACGCTATGATGAACTCCGGCTTCCCTGCTCCTCACACAACATCCCCTAAGGGCGCAGGCTATGTTCCTCTCCAGTTCATCTACGACACACTTATGTGGAAGGATGCTTCCGGCATCATCCCTCTCCTTGCAAAGAGCTATGATGTTTCCTCTGACAGCAAGACATACACATTCCACCTCAACGAAGGCGTAAAGTTCAATGACGGCACACCTTTCACAGCCGAAGATGTTAAGTTCACATTCGATTACTTTGCAAAGTTCCCATATAGCTGGGTTTCCACAGAAAAGGTAAAGGAAGTCCGTGTTGTTGACGAAGTTACAGTTGAAATCGAACTTAACGAAGTTTACGTTCCATTTATCACAGACATCGCAGCTTCCGTTCCAATGCTTCCAAAGCACGTATTTGAAAAGGTTGAAGACCCGACAACATACACAGAAATGGACGCTCTCACAGGCACAGGTCCTATGAAGCTTGAAAGCTATGACCCTGAAGCAGGCGTATGGGTATTCGTAAAGAATGCCGACTATTTCTACGGCGAAGTTCAGGTTGACAAGATGATCCTCTCCCAGTATGAAGACCCTAAGACAGCTCTTCTCAACGGCGACATCGACGTTGCAGCTACAACATCCTTCAAGCAGGCTCTCTCCATGGAAGGCGAAGAAAACATCACAGTTCTCCAGGGTCCATCTCTCTGGCTCTCCCGCATCCTTCTCAACTTTGACGAACCTGCATTCAATGAGCTTGCAGTAAGAGAAGCTATGGTTTACGCTATCGACCGTGAAGCTATCGTAAAGAAGGCTTACAACGGCGCAGGTATCGCAGGCACAGACGGCTTTATGGACCCATCTTCCCCATACTTTAACGACAAGGTTGTTTCCCGTACATACGACGAAGCAAAGGCCAACGAACTTCTCGACACAGTTGCAAAGGATACAGACGGCGACGGCATCCGTGAATACAAGGGCAAGAAGATGTCCTACGAGCTTCTTATCTCCGAAGCTGACGAAGCTCTTGCAGAACTTCTCAAGGCATACTTCGGCGCTGTCGGCATCGAGCTCACAGCTAAGGCAACAGACGATAACACAGTAAAGCAGCTCATTCAGGAAGGCTCCTTCACAATCTGCGCAAACGGCCACGGCTCCTTCGGCGGCGACCCTAAGTATATGGCTAACATCGCAACAAAGACAGCAGGCGCTGCAAAGATCACAGTTCAGGGCGGCAACCGCTGGAAGAGCGATGAATACGACCAGACAATGGCAGCTTCCCTCTCCGAGCTCGACCAGGCAAAGCGTGAAGAACTTGTTGACAAGCTCCAGCAGCTTATCGCAGACAATGTTCCAACAATCCCACTTTACTACAAGAACAACGCTTGCGCATACAACAACTCTGTATATGACGGCTTCTTCTATACAGCAGACGGTATCTCCAGCGGTATCCCATACATCTACAACAAGCTCGTTCTCGTAACAGGCGAATGGAAGGCTAACTAAGATTTTTTCAACTTTCCTTTTCTTATAAAGGCACGGAAAATATTTTCCGTGCCTTTGCTTTTTCATCGACAGTATGTCATTCCGAGTGAAACGAAGAATCTCTCCGTCCTTACAGCAGCTCCCGCTTTCCCCATTTACATCGCCATATTTTTTTGGTATAATGATTTCATATAAATCAACAACTATAAAAAGGTACATATGAAAAAATATGCAATAATTGCGGCGTCCTTCGGCACAGTTTACAAGGACACCTGTGAAAATACAATAGGCAGCATCGAAAATGCTCTCAGAACGGCTTTCCCTGCCGCCCCTGTTTTCCGCGCTTTCACAAGCCGTATGATTGTGGATATAGTGAAGAAAAAGGGCAGTTTTGAGATAGATTTGCTTTCCGATGTGATAAAAAATCTTAAAAATGACGGCTTTACCGATATTTTCGTTCAGCCGACACATATTATGAATGGCCCAGACTACGAAAGTGTGAAAAATGAAGCTCTCGCTTTCCAAGGCGTTTCTGTCGGTATTCCATTACTTAATAATCAAGCCGACTGCACAGACCTTGCTCTTGTGCTGAAAGAGGAGCTTGCAGATTACGCAGACTGCGCCATCGTCCTTGCAGGGCACGGCGCCGACCAGCCATACAATGATATTTATACACAGCTTGAGGATAAAATCGGCAGAGATAACTGGTTTGTCGGTGTGCTTCACGGCGAGCCGAGTGTACATACCATTCTTGAAAAGGTAAAACAGACAGGGCTGAAAAAGGTCTGTCTTGCCTCCCTTATGATTTCATTCGGCGGTCATGCCCGTAAGAATGTTATGGGCGACAGTGAAGATTCATGGAAATCCATATTTGAAAAGGCAGGCTTTGAGGTCATCTGCCACGAAAAAGGCATCGGCGAATATAAAGGCACCTCCGATATGATTAAAAACCACGCCCTCAGCACAGCATTTGTGATGTAAACCCCAAAACAGCCTCCCTTGCCTAAAGGGAGGGGGACCATCGAAGATGGTGGAGGGATTTATCTTAAAAAATGTAATAAAATTCACTCAACATACAAGAAAGGCGGCATTATTATGGACAACAAGGAACTTTTCGCAAAAATCTGTGATTATCTCAAGGAGCATCACGACGAAATGATCGCTACATGGCGCGATTTTGTCAACACAGAAAGCTGGTCAAGAGAGCCTGAAACTGTCAACGTAGTTGCAGAAAAAATCAAGGCTGAGTTTGAAAAGGCAGGCATGGAATGCCGTCTTGAAGATATGTCCCCTAACGGCAATGCTCTCGTCGGCATCATCGGCAAGGACCGCCCTGGCAAGCCTATCGTTTTTGGCGGTCACTATGACACAGTTTTCCCAAAGGGCACTTTCGGCGAAAATCCATTCAGAATTGAGGACGGCAAGGCTTACGGTCCGGGCGCACTCGATATGAAGGGCGGCATCACAATTTCTCTCTATGTTATCAAGGCTCTTGAGCACATCGGCTGGAAGGAAAATCCTATCAAAATCATCTACGCAGGTGACGAAGAAATCGGTCACAAGGGCTCAAAGTGCGGTCAGCTCTATCTTGACGAAAGCAAGGGCGGTCTTTTCGGCTTCAATATGGAAACAGGTCTTATTGACAACGCTCTCTGCATCGGCAGAAAGGGCTCGCTCAACGCAAATATCACAGTAAACGGCAGAGAATCCCATGCAGGCAACGACTTCACAGCAGGTATTTCTGCTATCGAAGAAATGTGCCATAAGATTCTTAAAATCCAGAAGCTTACCGACCTTGAAAAGGGCACAACTGTCAACACGGGCGTCATCAAGGGCGGCACAGTGCCTAACGCTGTCCCACAGGAATGCTCGGCTGTCATTGACATCCGCATTGAGGACTGGGCTGAAAAGGACAGAATCTATGCTGAAATCGAAAAAATCGTGGCTGAATCGACTGTCGAAGGCACAAGCGCAACTGTGGAATTCATTGAAGGTCTGCCTATTTACGAAACAACACCGGGCGTAATGAAGTTTTTCGACCATGTTGTCGATGTTGCAGCAGATTACGGGCTTCCTATTCCATCGGGCAAGCGTCTCGGCGGCGGCAGTGACGCCAGCTACATCACAATGGCAGGCACACCTGTCATCTGTTCTTTCGGCGTAAGAGGTCAGTGGAATCATACAAAGCGCGAATATGCAGTTGTCGATGCGATGGAAGAACGCGCAAAGCTCATCGCGGCTGTAATCCTCGAAAAGGATAAGTTTGTACTGTAATTTTGGGAGAATAAGTCATGTATAAATACGAATACGAAACTGTTCGCTGTGATTTCGGCGGCTGGGGTCTGGGCTCGGGCAATATTTACAGCATCGAGGACTACCGCTCGATTATCGATGCCCGTGCAATGCACGGCTGGCGTTATGTCGGCTTTGTCCCGACAAAACAGCGCGGCACAGGACATATTCAGGAGCTTGACCTGATTTTTGAAAAAGAAGAATAAAGCTTAAACGGGGCGGAAAAATCCGCCCTTTTTATTTTTCCGCAGCCCTCCTGCCTCCCCTGTGCAAGGGGAGGGGGACCGCGATAAGCGGTGGAGGGGTTGAACAAAGCCTTATTCATAGAAAAATTCGCCCTTTTTATTTGCCCTTGCAAAAAATCTCATTTTTTGTTATAATACCAATAACAGAACAGTCAAGAAAGGCGATAAATCAATGGCAAACTCTGTAATCACAAAAACAGCGCTGGCGCAGGCGCTCAAAGAGCTTATGGGCGAAAAGCCTTTTTCCAAAATCAGCGTAAGCGAGATTGCAGAAAAGTGCCGCATCAACCGCAAAAGCTTCTACTATCATTTCAAGGATAAGTATGACCTTATCAACTGGATTTTCGAATCGGAGTTTCTCGAAAAGGTCAAGGCAAGCGGCAGCTATCTCCGCTTTGATTTCATCGACGACCTCTGCAACTATTTCTACGAAAACAAGGATTTTTACCGCAAGGTGATAAAGCTCGACGAAAACGGCTCGTTTTTTGAACATTTCCGCCAGCTTATGATCCCTGCCGCCAAAGAGAAGTTCAAAAAAGTCATGGGCGCAAACGACACAAACGATTTGTACGCAGGGCTTTCGGCAGACATTCTTGTCTGCGCAATAAGGAGATGGCTCATGGAGAAAAACTGCATCGAGCCTGAAAAGTTCGTCCGTTCTCTCAAAGAAGGGGCGCTCAGAGCGGCATCATTTATAACGGGCGAAAACAGCGCGGTGAGGTCTTAACGCAGAATTATCCACAAGATGTTGACAAGTCTGTGGATATCTGCTACAATATATGTAAGAACATATGGTTGAGCCATCCTCGGGCTCAGAACCTCCTTTCGGGCCTTGCAGCTGTCCCCTGCAAGGCTTTTTAATTTTGTAAATTTAACAATCCTCTTCGGGAATATTGATTATAACGTAAAATTTTCAATTTGGATTTTCTTGTAGGGACCGGCGTCCTCGACGGTCCGCCCTATTAAATTCGTGCGAAGCACACCTTAATGTTCTGCAGGAACAATTCATGCGCCTGCGCAATTCATGACAACGTCAATTCACGCCGTCAGGCAATCCATTCTATACCGGTGACATCATGCTAAAACCACTTATCTTCTGCTTAACAATCGCAGCAGTGCTTGCGCTGCTTGTAAAAATAAATCAGAAAATGGACGGTGAGCCATTCCGCAAGCTGCTCCACACGATAGCCTACTCCTGCCCTGTGCTGATAATCCACTTTTCCAGTACATGGCAGACAGCATCAGTTACTCTTGCCGTAATCGCAATTATCGTCTATCCTCTGCTTGCTCTCGTTGAAAAACACCCGTATTACGCAAAGTTTTTCTTTGAGCGCCACGATGGCGAAGTCAAGCTGAGTATGCTGCAGCTTTTTCTCGGCACAGCCTTTATTTCCGCCGTCTGCTGGGGCATTTTCGATATGAA
>SVKW01000128.1 GCA_015068285.1 Oscillospiraceae bacterium
GGTGGCTTCTCTTGCTGTGATGTTCTCCCTTTCATCCATTGTGACACACCATATCGTTATTAAAAATTACATTTTTGAGCCTGTTGCAAGCAGTTTCTCCATTTATTATTTCATAGGCGCATTCCTTGTGCTCCTCGGCTTTACATCCTCTCCTGAGGCTGAAAAGGCCGAAAAGCTCATCTATAGGGGCGGCAATGGTTTTTCCCTTGTCAGCGGCGACGAAACTGTCGGCTTTGACAGCGAGGGCGATGCGGTATTCCTCTCTGTCCCTTGCGAAACTTCCTGTGATAATGCTGTGCTTACAGAGGAAGACGGCAGCTTTGTTTCGGGTGATTTTGCCGTGTGGGGCTTCCTTTTTGACGGCGAAGGTGAACCGATTTTCGGACAGCATATCACAACTCCAAACGGAAAAACACTCCTTAATCTCACTCACGCAGGGGTCGAAAATATGGGCGACAAGCTTATTAAAAAGGTTGCTGACAACTTTGAAAAGGTCGACTATCTTGTTGTTATCTCAAGCGAAAGCACAGCAGAATTGCTTGTAAAGCTTGAAAAGAAGCTTAAATTCAAGAATATCATCATGCTCTCTCTCGACGATAATGCCAACGCTGTAAATGAAAAGGTTGTATTTACACGCGGCGGCGAAATCGTATTGTAATAGCTTAAAACAAAAGAAAACCACCCAAATCGGGTGGTTTTTTGATTATTTAACAAACGCCGCCACGCGGCTACACCTCATCCGTCAGCTTTGCTGACACCTGTCTCGCTGCGGCTCGGTCACGCCGCGGGTCTGACAGCCCACCGGGCTGTCATTCAACACCGCGGTCGCCGTTTCACTACCCTCAAGGGGAAGGCTAAAAGGCAGGCAATTAGAACTTCTTGTCGAGCCAGTCTATCATCGATGCAAGAGCGTGGTTGTTGTTGTCTGTGACGATTACATCGGCAATATTTTTGATGTGCTCCTGCGAGTTTGCAGGGCAGAAAGAAATGCCTGCCGCCTCGATAAGCTCGATGTCGTTGAGATGGTCACCGATTGTGAAGAGGTACTCAGGGTCGATATTTTCAGCCTTGCAGACCTCGAGAGCCCCTGTGCCCTTATCGAGCCCCAATGACATAGCTTCAAAGAAACGTCTGCCGGAGCGCTGATAGAACCAGTTTTTATGGTTTTCGATGGCATAAGCTTCGACTTCGTCCATCTTATCCTCAGGGATGCAGAAGTTGATCTTGACCCATGGGAGAGGGATTTCCTCAGCCTTTTTCTCGATCATAGGCAGGCGTATCTGCTTGAAATGCCAGTCTGTGATCTCGTTGCCGTTGACGACAAACTCTGTGGCTTCAAGATAGACCTCGCCGGCAACAAATGGGAATTTTTGGCAAATATCATTGATGAAATCAACGCAGGAATCGTCCATGTGCTTTGTGAAAACAAACTTGTCTGCCTTGAAATCATAAACGCCTGCGCCGTTATAGACAACGACAGGAGCGTTTATCGGCAGATGCTGGACATAGTACTCCATCGAAGTCTTGGAACGGCCTGTGGCAAGGGAGAACTTGCCGCCGTTATCCACGAAATACTGGATCGCCCTGATATTCTCTTCGCTTATCTGCTTGTTGTCGTCTAAAATTGTGCCGTCCATATCGGACAGAATGAGCATACCATCAAACTTTTTCATATCTTACTCCAAAGGCTTTAATTTTTTCAAAAATGTTTCAAAATACTCAGGAAGCGGACACTCAACATGGATATTTTCGCCGCTTGCAGGGTGGATGAACTCCAGCTCCTTTGCGTGAAGGCACTGTCCGTCAATGCCGGACTTATCTGTCTTGTTGCCGTAGACATTATCCCCTGCAATAGGGTGATGAATGTGAGCCATGTGGACGCGAATCTGGTGAGTTCTGCCTGTCTGCAGCTTGCACTCAACAAGAGTATAGCCCACATAACGGGCAAGCACTCTGAAATGCGTCACAGCTTCTCTGCCGTTTGCGATAACCGCCATCTTCTTGCGGTCTTTCAGGCTTCTGCCGATAGGGGCATCTATCGTGCCGCTGTCCTCCTTGATATTGCCTAAAACGAGGGCATAGTATCTGCGGCTGAGGGTGCGTGTCTTGAGCTGGTCGGAAAGATGGCGGTGAGCCATATCGTTTTTGGCAACGATAAGCAGGCCGCTTGTTTCCTTGTCGATTCTGTGGACGATACCAGGGCGCTGTACGCCGCCTATGCCCGACAAATCATCCTTGCAGTAGTCGAGCAGGGCATTGACCAATGTGCCGTCCTCGTTGCCGGGAGCAGGGTGTACCACCATTCCCTTAGGCTTATTTATAACGAGGACATCCTTGTCCTCATATCGGATATCAAGGTCCATCTTCTGCGGCAGAGCCTCATAAGGCTTGAGCTCAGGCATTGTGATTTCAATCACATCGCCTTGGGCTACCTTGTAATTTTTCTTGATATTTTTGCCGTTTACCGTGATATTTCCCTCTTCAATAAGGTTTACACAGGCATTGCGGGACATATTTTCAACATTTTCAGCGATATATGCATCAATTCGCTTGCCTGCCGAGAGAGCGTCTGCGATAAGCTTATTCATCTTCCCTCACCTCATCAGGCTCATCTTCGCCTATATCCTTTTCCTCGACAAATGCCACAGGCATCTGCTCAGGAACATAGCTTTCGATGTCTTTTTCAATTTCACGAATGAGCTTTTCAGCTTCCTTTTTCTTTTTATCTTCAATTTCGGCAATAAACATATAGAGCAGGAAAAGCACGGCGCCGACAGTTATGAAAATATCCGCCACATTGAAGATGGCAAACTTCATAAAGAGCACTTCAAACATATCGACAACGAAGCCGTAACGCATTCTGTCAATGGCGTTGCCCACCGTACCTGCCGCAATCATAACTGCGCCAAGCTTGCTCCACCATGTTGTGAAGTAATTTTTCTTATACATATAGATGAGGACGGCTATGAAAATAACGGCTACCACGACGAAAAACCATCGTGCGCCCGAAAGCATACTGAATGCCGCGCCTTTATTTTCAGCGTATGTCAGGGCTAAAAATCCCGGCAGGACTTCCATAGTGCCCACCTCTTTCAGCACTTCCACCGTCCAGTGCTTCACCCACATATCAGATGCGAGAAAAGCTATAAAAAGAAGAATGTATATCATTGGATTTCCTTTCGCAAAAAGCAGGACAACGCCTGCTTTTGTGGAGAATTTTTGTTTTATATGCAACAATGTAAAGTTTTAATTAAATCGAAAGCCTTCTCGCCACGCGCAAGGCGTGGAACGTCTTCGACGACTTCTTTATGCTTGCACAAAAGAAGCAAAATGCCCAAACTGATCCACGCAGTTTGATCACGGGACCAGAGAGCACTCTGGACTCCTTGTGTGTTCGTTCCTCACATATGGACAGGTTGGGGTAGGTTACCTTACAGGGCACAGTCTTACTTCATATACTATATTCTGCAATATTATAAATGCTTTACACAGCTTTTATTTCGACGATTTCGCCTGTGTCTTCACCCATAAGAGGGTCATACATACGGAGCTTTTTTCTGCCTTCTTCCGGCAGTATATTCACATTGCCCATCTGTTTTGCAATAAACCAGGCATTCGCGGCCTGTTCGACAGCGCAGGCCGCATCAAATGCGTGCCATAATGTTGCACCCATGGCAACTGTGCCGTGATTTTTCAGCAGAGCCACATTATTGCCGCACTCCATACCTTCAAGAGCGCTTGTGCCAAGCTGGTCTGTGCCCGGCATTGCAAACGGCATCACCTTGACAGGCTGAGTGCAGTACATACAAAGCTCGTGGTTTATAAGAGGAATTTCCTCGTCTGCAACAGCCATAGCCGTGGCATAAATCGAATGACAATGGACGATGCCGCACACACGGGGATATTTCTTATAAATCGCGGCGTGCATACGCCACTCGCTTGAAGGCTTATATTCGCCCTCGATGATATTACCGTCCATATCAATGACCGTGATATCCTCAGGCTTTAAAAGCTCATAGTGCTTTGATGTAGGCTTGATGGCAATAAGACCGCTTTTCCTGTCGCGAGCCGAAACATTGCCGCCTGTATTCATAGTAAGCTGACTTTTTATCATCTGATTGCCATAAAAGACAACCTGCTTGCGCAGTTCTTCAAGCAGCATTAGTAAAGACCTCTTTTCTTGAGTACGAGCCAGATTATTCCGACTGCAATGATGGAGATAAAAATCGGGAATACCGAGTTTGCTATCGGCAGATTTGTGACATTCATGCCATAATAGCTGAATATAATAGTCGGGATGGTCATGAAAATTGTCATAAGTGTGAGAACCTTCATGATCTGGTTCATATTATTGGAAATGATGGAGGCGTAAGCATCCATTGTGCTGTTGAGGGTGTGAGTATAGATATCGGCCATTTCGATAGCCTGCTTGAACTCGATGATAACATCCTCAAGCAATTCCTGGTCCTCGTCATAAAGCTTGATAATTCTGCCGCGGAGCAGCTTTTCAAGGGTCGCTTCGGAGGATTTAAGGGATGCGGAAAAGTAAACGAGGGATTTTTCCAGATTAAGGAGCTGCATGATTTCCTGATTTCTCTGGGATTTATAAAGCTCGTCCTCGCTTCGGTCGGAAGCTTTTTCGATCTGACGCAGATGGAAAAGATAGCGGTTTGCCGCTCTCAGCATAAGGAGCAGCAAAAAGCGTGTCTTCTGCATTGTGTCAACCCCTCGGATTATGCCGTTTTTAAAGTCGGAAATAACCGATGTTTCTTTAAGGGCGACGGTAATTATGCCCTTTTTTGTCATGACAACGCCCAGCGGAAGTGTGGAAAAGACGACTGTGCCGTCCTCTTCCTTTTCAGCCATAGGAACGTCGACGATGATGAGAGTCTGTTCTTCTTCGGTTTCGATACGGGAAGTTTCTTCATCGTCCAGCGCGGCTTTGATAAAGACCAGTTCAGCCTCTGCAAAGCGGCTTGCCATGTAGATTTCTTCCTCGGTAGGGTTTATCAGATTGATCCAGGCGCCTTCTTCGTATTCTTCAACTTCGCGAATGCTGCTTCCCGCACTTTTATAAAAATTGATCAAGTGACTTGCCCCCTTTCTGTAATCTCAAACAAAGGGCGGATATGCTCCGCCCTTTTCAGTTTTTCTTTTATCTTGTCTTTTTCTTGAACATTTCGATGATCTTATCGAAATCGTAATCGTCTGTAGACTTATGGTCGTCGATTGTTTCCTGAGTTACCTCCGGAACCTCAGGCTTCTTTTCTTCTGCAGCAGGTGCAGGAGCTTCCTGCTTTGGCTCTTCCTTCTTTGCTTCTTCAGCCTTAGCCATAACATTTGTGAAGAGACCGTCAGCGCCTTCTGTCTTCTTTTCGTCAAAGCCTGTAGCGATAACTGTGATATGTACTTCGTCTTCCAGGTTATCATCGATAGCAGCACCGAAAATGATGTGTGCATCAGGATGAGCAGCTTCTCTTACCATAGATGCAGCAACATCGATTTCATCGAGACCGATGTCAGGAGAACCTGTGATATTGATGAGAACGCCGCGTGCGCCTGCGATAGATGTTTCGAGGAGCGGAGACTGGATAGCCATATTTGCAGCAACCTCAGCCTTGTCCTTGCCGCCTGCTCTGCCCATACCCATGTGAGCGTAGCCTGCTTCCTTCATAACTGTGCATACGTCAGCAAAGTCGAGGTTGATGAGACCAGGAACTGTGATAAGCTCGGAGATAGACTGAACAGCCTGACGAAGAACGCCGTCTGCGATTTCAAACGCATTCTGGAATGTGATCTTCTGTGTGGAAACCAGCTTGAGTCTGTCGTTTGGAATGATGATGAGAGCGTCAACATTGTCCTTGAGGTTGTTGATACCCATAACAGCATGGTCTGTGCGCTTTCTGCCTTCAAAGCTGAATGGCTTTGTTACAACGCCCACTGTAAGGATACCCATTTCCTTTGCGATCTTTGCAACAACAGGAGCGCCGCCTGTGCCTGTG
>SVKW01000129.1 GCA_015068285.1 Oscillospiraceae bacterium
AGGGGTTGTAACCGAATCATACCTTTCCACACCGCCCGCCCGTAAAAATAAACCAAGTAGGGACCGGCGTCCCCGACGGTCCGCAAGCACGAATTTCAGCAACACAAAGGAGCGTGAAAATATGGAACTGAAACTGGGCGATAAAGTGCTTATGAAAAAGCCACACCCATGCGGAAATGCCGAGTTTATAATCGAGCGTGTCGGCATGGATTTCAAGCTTAAATGCACAAAATGCGGCCATGTTGTCATGCTGCCCCGCCTGAAAGCCGAAAAAGGCATCAAAAAAGTGATAGAATAGCACCTGTTAAAAAGCCTTCCCCTTGAGGGGAAGGGGGACCGCTTGCGGTGGATGAGGTGGTGCCAAAGGCATATTCAATCGTATCGCAGATACATCTGAAAGTCTCCCCTTGTTAAGGGGAGGTGTCTTTTTGTAAAAAAGACGGAGGGGTGTAGCTGCAGGCGTCTATACAATCGACAGCGGGAGAGAAACCGGCAAGCTTGTTAAAATGTAATAAAAAATACACCCTTGTATAATTATATACAGGGGTGTTTTTATGTTATCACAAAGCTTTTTCAGCCTGCCCGCTGAGGTCATGACAGCTCTGGGCGTTATTTTAGGCTTTGCTCTTATGGGCGACCTGACAGCCGACGAGCAGAACAGCCTTGGCAATTTCCTTATGCTTATTTCCCAGATATTGGAAACCAATGCCACCCAGCTCCAGCTTCTTGAGGACAGGCAAAGTTCACAGCAGACCGAAGAAATACTAAACCAGCTAAAAGACCTCCGCTCCCGCCTTGAAGCCATCGAAAAGAAAATGAAATAAAATACGCACAATCTCGTAGGGGAGGGTCTCTGCGCCCTCCCGCAAAACTGTCATTCTGAGCGAAGCGAAGAATCTCCCGCCCTTCGTACAATCCATGTAGGGAACGGCGCCCTCGACGTTCCGCAACTGCCGCAAAACACGCACAATCATGTAGGGGAGGGTCTCTGCGCCCTCCCGAAAATGTCGTTCTGATTTCCTCACCACAAACCTTGTAGGGGCGACCATCGGTCGTCCAATAAAAAAAGGGAGAGCATAATTGCCCTCCCATAATATTTACATCATCATAAAAATGAAAAATCCAATCACAAGACCGATAAATCCGCTTATGCGCGGAAAAACCCTGTCTATCGTCTCATAACCCTTAGCCAACTTTCGTTCTGTCGGCACAGCGGCATACATCTGCTCAGCCCGTTCCTTGTCGATGGAATATTCGCGGATAATGCTCCAGCTATGAGCAGAAAGCTTTCCATCGTTGAGGGCATCAATCATTACAGATTTCTTTCCCGAAACACCCTTTGAAGACTGTGGTCCAAGAACGATAAGTGTAAGGGCGCCGCTTATGATAAGAGGTACGCCAAAACACACATAAGGCTGTGATTTTATAAAAATCAGCATAAGCACAAGGGTCACCCCAAGCTGAAACGCAAGATAAAACCCGATATTTTTCAGTAATTGTTTCATAGCAGCTCCTTTCAAAACATCATGTTTATTTCTTATATTATATATGAAAGAAGCATATATGTCAATACAAAAGCTCCCACCCTTAGCACAATCCCGTAGGGGAGCTGCTTGCCGCTCCCGTAAAATTCCCTATTGCACAATCTCGTAGGGGAGGGTCTCTGTGCCCTCCCGAAAACTGTCATTCCGAACGAAGCGAGGAATCTCCCACCCTTAGCACAATCCCGTAGGGGAGCTGCTTGCCGCTCCCGTAAAATTTCCCATCGCACAAACCTCGTAGGGGCGACCATCGGTCGTCCGAAAAGGCACAACCCTACCCCATAAAATCCCCGTAAAGCGGAGTGCCTATGCCAAAACCGCCCGAAACCGAAATCAGCTGCCCTGTGATATAAGCCGAATCGTCCGAGCCGAGAAAAGCCACAGCTTTGGCAATATCCTCAGGCGCGCCGATTCTGCCGAGAGGAATATGCCGCAAAAAAGCCGTGCGAAACTCATCGTTGAGATTACGTTCGACAGCCTCGGTGCCGATCATACCGGGAAGGACAGCATTGCACCGCACACCGAGCCGCCCGGCCTGCACAGCGATCATCTTTGTCAGATGGTTTATCGCCGCCTTCGCCGAGCCGTACCCCACCTGAGTTATGTCGGGCACAGCGCCGCCCACCGAAGAAATGTTGACAATACTGCCGCCGTTTTTCATAAGAGGCAGAGCAAGCTGGGATGTGGCAAAAACACTGCGCAGATTTATCGACAGCGTGTAGAGAAAATCCTCCGCTTTTGTGTTCATAATGCTTTTGTCTTTGCTTCTGTCACTTGTGCCGAAGTTGTTGACAAGCACATCAAGCCGCCCTGTCTGCAAAGCAATTTCAGCCATCATCGTTTCATAGCTTTCGGGAAGGGAAGCATCATTGAAAACAGCTTTCACATCAAATCCCATTTTCTGTAAATTATCACATTCTGTGCGGGCGGCTTCAATATTCCGCGCACCCATAAAGACAGCTGCTCCACGCTGAGCAAATTCCATAACGCAAGCCTTGCCGATACCCCGTGTAGCGGCGGTCACAAGCACGATTTTATCCTTCATTTTTCTCATCCTTTCTGTGGTGTATGTGAGGCAGAAACATAACGGCGATAATGCCTGAAAGCACGCAAACAAGCTCGGTAAATGACAGCATCCGCATAGCGCCGACAGCCGCCAAGCTTGCATCAGCCCCTGCAGTAATTCGGGCTGAAACGGCATTTGTAAAAAGCGGTACGAAGACGGCCACACCGAAAGGCGCAGACAAATCGCGGAATAATCCATAAGTCCCTGTGCCTGCCCCTGCCGTTTCAGCGGGGAGTCCGGAGAGGACGACCTTCATCAGTCCGGTGCTGTTGCCGCCTAATCCAATGCCAAGAATACCCAATGATAAAGCTATCTGTAAAGGTGAAAAGCTTTCTCCGTAGGACAGAGAAATACCACAGCTTATCGCTGTCAGAATCAGCGAGAATGACAGTACATATTTAGGCTCATACCTGTCGGTCAGACCGCCCAGAAGCACAGAACCTATGCTCATGCCGATGTACATTACAGAAATAGCGATGCCGGAAATCAGGCTGTCACCCGGGGAAATATAGTCGACAAAAACTATCGTGTTGGTCATATTCGCCTGCATCAGCCCCTGCGTCAGAAAAAGAATAATCACCGCAAGAATGAAGCTTCGGCGCATTATAAATCTGCCGGGCAATATGGGATTTTCAGCTTTTTTCTCACATGCCGCAAGGGCAAAAAAGCTGACAAACGCAGAGATGAGCACAGCCGGAAACTGCCATGATGTCCAGCCGAAGTTCTGTCCGAAAGACGGGATACAAAGCACAAGGGTGAAGAAAATAATCACCCAGAAAGAGCCGATTTTATCAAAGCCTTCAAGTCCGTTTTTTCTCCCTGTATCAGCCTCCCTGAACATCAGGCACAGCACAAGCACAGAAACACACAGCAAAACGCACAGCCACACCATGCTCCGCCAACCCGAAGCGCTTACAATAAGCTGCCCTAAAGTCGGTCCGAAAACGACAGAAATACTCGATATAAGCATGTAAAGTGCAAAACCTTTACCTGTGCTTTCGCGTGGGAATCGGGCGACTATATATCCTATCACAGCAGGCGAAATCGCCGCCATTCCGAGCCCCACGACAAAGCGCGCAAAAATCATAGCAGGAAGGGAGGAAGAAAGGGCGGTAAACAGATTTCCGAGAGTGAAAATCCCTATCCCAAAAAGCAAAGCTTTCCGCCTTCCCAGCCCGTCTCCGAGTCTGCCGAGAACGGGCGCGCATGCCGCTGACGATGCCGCCTGCGCCAGCGCTGTCCAGGTTGTATTGTTATATGCAATTCCTATATCTTTTACAAAGTTTGGTCCCAGCACGGCAGAAAATCCGCCTACGATTCCCACAAGAAAAGCGGCAAGTCCGTACGGCACAAAACCCTTCATATAATCCTTCATTCAAATGTCCTCCGTGGATTTATACCGATATTATCGCCAATTTTGCCCTTATTATGTGTATGAATAAGCAAGGCAAAATTGGGAAAAATATCAGAAAAGGAGGATGAAAAATGATTGAAAAAGACACAGTGCGCCTGCTCCGTGAGTGCGATGCAGGCACAAAAATGGGCATTACTTCGATAACCGAGGTGGTAAACCATGTGGATGACCCCTCTTTCAGAAGCACTCTTATCGAGTGCCGCAGGGAGCATGAGGTGCTTGAAGACGAGATAATCGAGCAGCTCGACAGCTTTAAAGACGGGGGCAAGGAGCCGAATCCCATGGCAAAAAGTATGTCGTGGATAAAGACGAATATGAAGCTCGCCATGGACGATTCCGACAAAACTGTTGCCTGCCTGATGACAGACGGCTGCAATATGGGCGTCAAATCCCTCAATAAATACCTCAACGAATTCAAAGCTGCCGATGAAAAATCCAAGGACATCGCTAAACGGCTTATAAATCTTGAACAAAAGCTGACAGAGGATATAAGAAAGTATCTTTAATGCAATAAAAGTCCCGCTTTCAATAAAAAAGAGGGACTTTTTGCATATTTTAAGCATAAAATCATAATATTTATAGATATTTTAACATTTAAAACCATAAACAATACATTATGACAAAAAAATAACCCTGATTTTACAAATTGTACACAAAATTTATTTGAGAAAACTGTTGCAAAAAGACTCATTATAAGTTATTATATAATAATAACGCTGTCTCAAGGAGGAAATATTTTGAGCATAAAATCTTTATTCGCTGCAAAGGATATGACAGTCGGCGCTCCGTGGAAGAGAATTGCAGAGTTCTCAATTCCAATGCTTCTCGGCAATATCGCACAGCAGCTTTATAACACAGCCGACTCCATCGTTGTCGGACGCTATGTCGGTGACAACGCCCTCGCGGCGGTAGGCTCTGCCAGCCCTATTCTCAATCTTCTGCTGGCGCTTTTCGTCGGTATCTCCACAGGCGCAGGTATCGTCGTATCCCAGAATTTCGGCGCAAGAAACCGTGAAGGTCTCACAAAGAGCATCGGCAACTGCATCGCCCTTTCTCTTATCGCATCTGTAATCATCATGATAGTCGGTCCGCTGGTTTCAATGCCGCTGCTTGAGCTTTTAGGCACACCTGAATCGATCATCCAGTGGTGCGCAAACTATCTCAACATCTACTTCATCGGCATCATCGGCTTCTTCTTCTATAATATGCTGTCAGGTATCCTCAGAGGTCTGGGTGACTCTGTTTCCGCCCTCGCTTACCTCTGCGTAGCCGCTGCTCTCAACGTAGTGCTTGACCTGGTATTCGTAGCAGGCTTCGGCATGGGCGTTCCGGGCGTATCTCTTGCAACAGTAATCGCCCAGGGCATATCGGCAATTTTCTGCTTCAGAAAGCTGAGAAGCATGAGCGAACACTTTGATCTCAACCTCAGGAGCTGTAAGTTCATTCCAAAGGTCGCAATGCGCATCCTCAAGATTGGTATCCCATCGGGTATCACACAGGCTATCATGGCAACAGCAGGTATGGTAGTTCTCAACCTCACAAACGCAATGGGCGAAATGGTTATCGCCTGCAACGTCGTAATCATGCGAGTCGACGGCTTCGCAATGATGCCTAATATGTCCTTTGGTCAGGCAATGAGCGTATTCACAGGTCAGAATGTAGGCGCAGGCAAGTATGACAGAGTAAAGCTCGGCACAAAGCAGGGCACACTCATGTCGGTCGCATTCTCCGCAGTTATCACACTTTGCATTCTTCTTTTCGGTCACCTTCTCATCGGTATGTTCACAACAACTGAAGCTCTCATCGACCTTGCAGTAAGAATGCTCCGCGTTATGGCTATCGGCTACATCTGCGTAGCTGTAACACAGTGCTTCGGCGGTGTAATGCGCGGCGCAGGTGAC
>SVKW01000004.1 GCA_015068285.1 Oscillospiraceae bacterium
GTCCCCCTCCCTTTACCAAAGGGAGGCTTATTTTATTTTACTTTACTCCATACATTGATATATACAATATTTTAAATCTGTGCTATAATAAGTATGTAAGGAGGTATTTAATATGAAGTTTTTACTCAATACACAGGAAGAACGATGCCGTATGGAGGTTTACAACGAATACCTCCGCAAGATTCCCCAGCTTCTGGAGCAGCTTGAGGCTGTTGAAAAGATGTACGAAAAGGCTGTGATGGAAGAAAAGATGCTTGAAACCAAAAATGACGACAACAGCCGCGCTCTTTATGCCGACAGACTTGCCCGCACAAAGGCTCAGTGCAAGGCTCGCGCTGACGATATAAGAGAGCAGGCAAGGCTGATTTTTGCCCTCAAGGCTCAGATCGAAAATGAAAGCTCTGCGCTGAGGAAGTTGATTGGATAAATTATTTCGGGCGGGCACAGAGACCCGCCCCTACAAGAAACAGAAAAGCCACTCGTGATGAGTGGCTTATTTTTATAAGGTCACAACCCCTCCACTATCGTAACGATGGCGACGCAAAGCTAGTGCCGTTTACGGCGCCCCCTCCCCTTACACAGGGGAGGCAAGGGTAGGAGATGATGAGTGGCTTTTGTTTTTACTTTTTTGTGCCGATTTTTTCGCCCATACGGACGATAGTTTCGATGTCGGCGAGAGAGTTTTCCATAATATCACTGTCGACAGTAACCTTGTCCTTTTTAACGAGCACCACAACTGTCGAGCCGCCAAACTGGAAATAACCCTTTTCCTGCCCACGCTTTACCCTGGCTTTGCCGTGGTTATTGACGATTTTACCCACGAGAAGCGCGCCCACTTCGATAATCGTCAGCTTGCCGAAATCGGCTGTTTCGAGAGTTGTATACTCACGGGAGTTTTCCTTGTAGATAGGATAGTAGTCATTGGCAATAGGGTTTACTGTGTGAAGAACGCCCTTGATAAAGGTATTTTCACCCTTTTCGCCGTCTGCCACATAGCAATATCTGTGATAATCGTCGACACACAGGCGGAAAATCATCACATATCCGCCCTTGTATTCTTCGGCAAGAGAGCGGTTTTTAAGCAGAGATTCCACATTATAGCGTGTGTGCTTGATGTTGAAAAACGTATCGTCAGCTATTGGGATGACAGTCAGCTTGCTGTCGGCAGGGCTGATGAAATGGTTTTTATCCATATCGACAGGGCGAGCCTCAGGACAAATTTCACGTGTGAAAAACTCGTTGTAGCTATTGTATTTCACCGGCTTGAACTGGGACATATCAATGTTATTGCTCTTTATGAAAGGCTTGATAAGTACACAGGAAAGCTTTGTGGACAAAAATGCCCCTGCAATTTTTGAAATAAACGGCGCTGTCAGCGGCTTGAGGATAATTCTGCCCAGAGCTGTGCCATATAAGAAGGACAGGGCTTTTTCCTGTCCGTCTGTTTTTTCTATAAGTGTTCCGTTACGGAGCTTTTGTTTCATCTTCAAATATCTCCCCTATGATCTGGCTTGATTCGTCGCTGGATTCAGGCAGCTTGAACTTTGTATATGTCTGGATGATGAATACTGTCACGATAACTGCCGCTATTGCAATGAGAATTGTTTTAATATCAGGCTTTTTCAGCGGGAAGTCGAGAACAAAAAGCGTACCCACTAAAATAAGCAGACCATGGAGCAGAATGAGGAACACATAGTCGCTCATCAGAAACTGAAGCCAGAAGAAAAGCGGAAGAATGAACGAAATAGTCGTTACAGGCAAGCCGCGGTATACCTTATTGGCTCCGCCTTCTGTTTTCTGGCGCTTTTCCTCCATTACATTGAAAAATGCAAGGCGAATAACTGCGCAAAGACAGTAATAGAAAACGATAGCAAGGCCGATTGTGCCTCTTACGCCTAAAAGATAGCAGATAAGCGCAGGATAGACACCGAAGCAGATAACATCGCACAGAGAGTCAAGCTGGATGCCGAAGGCTCTTTCGTCGGCTGTGCGGTTTTTCTTGGAGCGGGCAACTCTGCCGTCAAAGGCATCGCAGATTCCCGAAAACGCAAGGCAGAAAATAGCCTCCTTATAGTCGCCGTGAATGGCCTGTGTCATGCCGTAAACCGATGAAATAAGGCTTATATATGTAAGAATTACTGTATAATCATAAAAACCAATAAGCTTTAACATAGTTATACCTTCCCTCCCCTTTAAGAACAAATGCAATATAACATATTTGCTTTTAGACATTATACCATAAGTGTGAGGTTTAGTAAAGAAAAATCGGCAAAATAAATGCCGCCCATTTAATGGGCGGCTGTACTTTTTACTGGACTTCCCAGCGGTGGCTGTTTCTGTTGTCAAATTCGACGATTACCTTTTCGAGAAGTTCTTCATCTTCGATGCTTTCCAGGTATTCACCGTCGACAAGCTGAAGCAATACGGCTTCTTCTTCGCCCGGCTTCAAAAGGGCTACGAATGTGCCGCCTTCAAATTTGAAATTATCATAAACAAGATATTCAACTTCCACGCCGTCCTCGTCTTCAACGAGGATTGTTTCCATTTTTTCGTTTTCCATATTATCCTCCGATTAGAGTGTCTTTTCGGCAGCTTCTACAACGTGCTTCATAAGCACGGAAGTTGTAACAGCACCCACACCGCCAGGGACCGGTGTGATAGCATCAACGATAGGCTCGACTTCTGCATAAACTGCGTCACCAGACATACCGCCAACACCCTTAGATGTGACCTTTTCGGCATCCCAGTTCATAGAAACGTCGATTACAACCTGACCTTCGCGGACATAGTCCTTTGTAAGGCTCCTGAGTACGCCCGCTGCCGAAATAATGATATCAGCCTCACGGCATACAGCCGCTGTATCAACAGTCTTTGTGTGGCAGATTGTGACAGTTGCATTCTTCTTCATAAGCATCATAGCGGCAGGCTTGCCTACAACGAGAGAACGGCCGATTACGACAGCCTTCTTGCCCTTGCAGTCGATGCCGTAATGGTCCAAAATCTCCATGCAGGCTGCAGGAGTACATGGTGCATAGCCGAGGTCGTCTCTGTCTTCAAATACGCCTGCGTTTGAAAGATGAGTCATGCAGTCGACATCCTTTTTAGGGTCGAGGCGGTTGCATATCTCATTCTGGTCATTTTTAAGATGCTTTGGAAGAGGACGGAACATAAGCACGCCGTGGATTGTGTCGTCTGCATTGACTTCATCAATAACGGCAAGAACCTGTTCTTTTGTCGCATCTGCAGGAAGCTCAAACTTTTTGATTTCAACGCCGACCTGTGCGCCCTTTGTGACAGCGCCCTTTTCGTATGAAAGGTCAGATGGGTCTGCGCCTACTCTCACAATGCCGAGAGTCGGCACTACGCCCTTTTCACGGAGGGCATTTGTTCTTTCAAGGAGATTGGCAACGATAGCTTCGTTGACCTCCTTGCCGAGTAATCTCTTTGCCATGATATTCCTCCTAAACACCGAAACCGGATTTTACTGTATTGAAAATATCGTCTGCCATAGCGCAGTATTTATCCAGCATACCGAGAGCCTTTGCGTTCATTTCGTCGGCAACTTCACGGTTTTTAAGTGTCTTTGTATTGATAAATACATTAAGGCTTGCCGCCTGAAGTCCTGCCTTACAGCATACAGCGGCGCAGCCTGCATCGGAAACGGCAAGACGGCTGCCCTTTTCGGCAAATACTGCAATATATTCGATAGCCTGACAGCAAAGCTCCATAATCTTCATAGGTGTGGAGCAGGCAACGAGAGTTGCTTCTTCGAGAATCTGTGCGCGGTCAGGGTTATCCTTTGGAATACCGTAAGCCTTTGCAAGAGGAACAAAGTTGATTTCGTCAGCTTCGACCTGGTCTAAAAGCTCCTTCTGCAGAGCGTCACATTTTGCCTTGAGTTCAATGATTTCAGCCTCGACAGCGGCATACTTCTTCTTGCCCACTGTGAGCGAGCCGACCATATTGCCGAGAGCCGTGCCGATAGCGCCAACCAATGCCGCCGCACCGCCTCCGCCCGGAGCAGGAGCGTCAGATGCCAGCACTTCAACAAACTTGCGGCAGCTTTCCATTGTCATATCCATAAATGTAGTCTCCTTTATAGTTATAAGAAAAAGCTCTCGGATACACTTTTCAGTTGTATCCGGGAGCTTTGCTTCGCTTTGTATATTTTATGCTATTCTATTATTCCCACTCGATTGTGCCTGTTGGCTTTGGTGTGAGGTCGTAGAGAACGCGGCAAACGCCTGGAACTTCTGTTACGATTCTCTTTGTGATGTGGTTGAGGATTTCGTATGGGATTTCTTCGATAGTAGCTGTCATTGCGTCAACTGTATTTACAGCGCGGATGATTACGAACCATTCGTCTGCGCGCTTGTCGTCACGAACACCGACAGTTCTCATATCAGGAATAGCTGTGAAGTACTGCCATACCTTTTCGCTGAGGCCATTCTTATCGAATTCTTCACGGAGGATAGCATCGGATTCACGGAGAGCGTGGAGTCTGTCACGTGTGATAGCGCCGAGGCAGCGTACGCCGAGACCAGGACCTGGGAATGGCTGACGGTATACCATGCCGTGTGGAAGACCGAGAGCTTCGCCGACTACTCTTACTTCGTCCTTATAGAGGAACTTGAGAGGTTCAACAAGCTCAAACTGCATTTCTTCTGGGAGACCGCCAACATTGTGGTGAGCCTTAACGCCCTTGGATTCGATGATGTCAGGATAGATTGTGCCCTGTGCGAGGAAGGAGATACCTTCGAGCTTTCTTGCTTCTTCATCAAATACCTTGATGAATTCGCCGCCGATAATCTTACGCTTTGTTTCAGGATCAGCTACGCCTGCAAGAAGATCGAGGAAACGGTCTGTTGCATCAACATAGATGAGGTTTGCATCCAAGCCCTTTTCGAAAACTTCGATAACCTGTTCACTTTCGCCCTTACGCATAAGGCCGTGGTTAACGTGAACGGAAACGAGCTGCTTGCCGATAGCCTTGATGAGGAGAGCAGCAACAACAGAGGAGTCTACGCCGCCGGAGAGAGCAAGAAGAACCTTCTTGTCACCAACCTGCTTACGGATGATCTCAACCTGTTCGTTGATAAATGCTTCAGCAAGTTCAGGGGTATTGATGCGTGCCATTGATTCTGGACGGATATTTTCCATAATAACCTCCTAAATATATTAAATAGATTTTGAATGCCTATATTATACCCATAAAGAAAGCTTTTGTTCATTAAAGTTTCTTTAACATTATAATTATATCAAAAACGACCTTTTATTGCAAGAAAAAATTTATCTGTCAACAAATTTTTTGTTCTCGCAGGGTATATTCTATTCGCCTGTGTATTTATTGTCATGGAAGCGGCCTCTGTAGGCTGTGCCGTCTTTATTCATATAAACGCCCATACCTTCGCGCTTGCTGTCTGCCCAGTCACCTTCATAGCTGCCGCCGTCTGCCCAGACATACCTGCCCTTGCCGTGAAGCGCGCCCTTTACAAAGTCGCCCTCATATACATCGCCGTTTGCCCAGCAGTGCTTACCCTTGCCCGTGCGGTATCCTTCTTTGAAATCGCCCTCGTAGGTGCCGCCGTCTGTCCATCTGAACTTGCCCTTGCCGTGAAGCACACCCTTTACAAAATCGCCTTCATATATATCGCCGTTTGCCCATATATATTTGCCCTTGCCTGTGCGGTAATTATCGGCAAAATCGCCCTCATAAGCATTGCCGTTAAGCCATGTATACCTGCCTTTGCCGTGAGGGATTCCCTTTTCAAAACTGCCTGTGTATGTTTCACCGTTTACCCATACATATCTGCCGTTTCCTGTGCGCTCACCCTTTATAAAATCGCCTTCATAAGAGTCGCCGTTTGCCCATATATATTTACCCTTGCCTGTGCGCAGATTATTTTCAAAGTCGCCTTCGTATGTATTGCCATTCGCCCAGGCATACTTTCCTCTGCCGTGGAGAGCGCCTCTGACAAAGTCACCCTCATAGGTATCGCCGTTTTTCCAGACATATTTGCCCCTGCCTGTACGCTCGCTGTTTCTGACCTCGCCCGTATAGGTGCCGTTGTCGTATGTCATGGTTTTTATCTCCGCAGGGGTATCGAGCTTTACTTCATTGATAGCTTCCGCGGCAATATTTTTTATTTTCTCACGGCTGATTTCCGGCTTTTTCTCCGTTTTTTCCCTGCCCAATGCGTGTAAAATACGCTCCGAAAGCTCCTCAATACGGTCGTTGAGGTCGGGCGTCATGCCGTCTATCCAGTGTATTCTGCCCAGATAATAACGGGCATCATCGGAAATATCCTTGTCGGCAATGTGGAATGGTATTATAACCACATCCGAGCGGCTGAATGCAATATCAATTTCGTTGAGCACATGGCGTGATTCAGAAGCCGCCTTATTGAGCACAACGAGAAAAACCGAGCAGCTGTCAATAGCGCGCTTGATACTGCCTGCGTAAGTGCCCTCAACATCGCGGGGCGCATACCAGCAGCGTATTCCCTTATGCTCCAGCTTGTTTACGATAGCCTCTGTTATCGTGCGTGACGATTCTGTATGATAACTGATAAAAACATCTATTTTCATGGCCCATCTCCTGAGTTTTATTCTTATTTTATATTATACTATTTTGCAAGATTATCTGTCAATAACAAAGAAAATCGCTCTCATACGAGAGCGATTTTACATTATATAATATATTACTTTGAGATTGCGTTTCTGATTTCTTCGTTCATAAGAACATCGATAGCAGAAGCCGCCATAGCCTTGATAGCTGTGAGGTTTGCCTTGTAAGCAAGCTCGCCGTTTACATGAGCAAGGAAGGCTTCGTTGTGGCAGGTGCTGCCGTCTGTGTTTTCAACATTGAGGGAGACATAGCAGGTTGGCACAACGCGGGAAACATTGCCCAGGTCTGTGGAGCCCGATGGCTCTTTCTTTTCCTTGTTGAAGTTTGTATAGCCCATAGCTGTCAGGTTATTTGCCATAACTTCAACGAGAACAGGGTTGCAGTTGAGGTTATCGAAGGAGTTTTCGTAATAACGATAGCTCATTGTTGCGCCTGTCATAAGCTCTGCGCCCTTTGCGCAGTTAATTACCTTCTGAGTTACTGTGTTGAGGTAATCTCTGTCAGCCGCACGGCAGAATACCTTGTAAACTGCGTGGTTTGGCACGATATTTGGTGCCATACCGCCTTCTGCAATGATACCGTGGATACGTGTATCAGGCTTTACGTGCTGGCGGAGGGCATTGATGCCGTTAATCATAAGGTATGCGGCATCGAGAGCGTTGATGCCGTCCCATGGTGCGCCCGCTGCGTGAGCAGCCTTGCCTTCAAATGTGAATTCGAGGGAGTCGATAGCAAGGGAGGAGCCGTTGAGCTCTGTCTTTTCAGAGCCTGTGAGGTGCATCTGGAATGCTGCGTCGATATCGTCAAAACAGCCTGCGTTAACCAAATCAACCTTGCCGCCTGTGCCTTCTTCGGCAGGAGTGCCGATATAGACGATAGTGCCGTTAAAATGCTCCTTGAGCTGAGCGAGAACGTCAGCCGCGCCGAATGTGCATGCTGCGATCCAGTTATGTCCGCAGGCGTGGCCAGGCTGGTCCTTGTTTGGGCCATAGCCAGGAAGTGCATCGTATTCAGCGAGGAATGCGATTTTTGGAGAGCCTTCTCCGATTTCACAGCGGAATGCTGTGTCGAGACCGCCGTAAGGATACTGAACACGGAAACCGCGCTTTTCCATTTCTGTGACGAGGAACTTTGAGGAATAATATTCCTCGTTGCCCATTTCAGGGTGCCTGAAGATCTCATCGCAGATGTGGTTGTAAAGGTCTATATTTTCTTCTGCAAGGGCGAATGCCTTGTTCTTTAATTCGTTAATCATGATTTTGCTCCTGTTGATTTTGCTGTTATGCGGACAATTCGTGAATTGTCCTTATGTTATATGAGATACGTACGGGCATGGAAACCCGCCCCTACATTTTATTACAGTTGCTTCCGGCGGCCGCTGATTTGGTCAGAGTATGTTTATCGACGAGATATTTTTTCGTCAGGGCGATTAAAAAGCGGAGGCAATACTTTGTGTATTAACGAGCATTTTTCATCGTCATTGGCGGAAAAAGAGCCGTCGAGAAACGTGCTTATGATCGAATCAGTGGTTGCCACTCTTAGAATCCGATCATAACTGCGCCGCAGATGAAGATAAGCTGGAATACGAACATGATTCCGAAGAGCGGTGCAACAAACTTGAACCACTTGCCTGCAGGTGCGCCCATAAGACCGGAGATGAGGAAGATGCCGTTTGGCCAGAACATATTGGAGAAGCCGTCACCGAACTGGAATGCGAGAACTGCTGTCTGGCGGGAAACGCCTACCATATCAGCGAGAGGCGCCATGATTGGCATAACTGCGGAAGCCTGACCGGAGCCTGAGCCGATGAAGAAGTTGACGATATTCTGTACGACTACCATGCCCATTGCAGAAACATACTGGGAAATTGCGCCGAGAGCATTGCCCATTGCAAGGAGAGGCATGGAAAGACCGTTGATGATTGTGTCGATGATGCAGCCCTGGTTGAGAACTACAACGATACCGCGGGAAAGACCTACTACCATTGCGCCGAACATCATGTCCTTAGCTGCTGTAACAAAGTTTGTTGCGATTTCATTTGCGCTCATGCCGCCGACAGCGCCCGAAACGATCATTGCAATAAGGAAGAGAGCGGAGAGCTCATTGATGTACCAGCCCCACTGAAGTGTGCCGAATACGAGGAAAAAGATTGTGATAAGGAATACAGCGATGCACATCTTATGCTTGCCGTTCATTCTGGAGTTGATAAGCTCTTCCTTTGTAGCTACGCCCTGAGCCATATTGAGCTTTATGCCGTAGAGATAGGACTTTGTAGGGTCTGCCTTGATCTTTCTTGCGTAACGCCATACATAGCTGATTACGATGATTTCAAATACGATAAAGATAAAGATACGGTATGGGAGACCGTATGGATATTCAACTTCGGCAACGCTCATTGCAACGCCGATTGTGAATGGGTTAAGTGTTGCGGCTGCAAAGCCTGTTGCCGCTGCAACGTATGTCATACAAGTACCGACAAATGCGTCATAGCCGAGAGCGATTGCAATGCCGACAAATGCAGGGATAAGGCCGTATGTTTCTTCGCTCATGCCCATTGTGGAGCCGAGAACACCGAAGAAGACCATAATAACAGGGATCATATATTCGATCTTATCGCCGAACTTTCTGATAAGACCGCCGATCATGGCATTGAATGTGCCGTTATTGAGAAGTACGCTTATCCAGCCATAGGCGAAGATGATGAAGAACATAATGTCTGCAACTTCTGTAAAGCCTGTGGAGATAGCTTCAAAAATACCGAATGGCGAAACAGGTGACTGTTCAACATAGTGGAAAGAACCGTCGACTACGACCATTCTGCCCTCGTCATTTTCCACTCTGTCGTACATACCTGCAGGGATGATATATGTCATTACTGCCGCAAGAAGAATGATTGCGAAGATAACGACATAGTTGTTGGGCATTGTAAAGCCCTTCTTCTTTGTCTTTGTGTTGTTCATAATTTCCTCCGAAAGTTTTTGTTTTAGCTTACCGTACCTACCCTTTGGGGTCTTTTGTTTCTTCAGATAAAAATACCCCTGACGAACTTATAGTTCTTCAGAGGTCATGCATTGAGAGCAACAAAAAATCCGTGCGTTAAATATAACACACGGATGCTATGAACATACATAAACAAACGAATATTATACCTAACACATTTACCCTGGGGATAGCTCTCCTTTGAAGGGTGGTAACTTTCCTTCAAAGACAGTCTTATGCTTGTTCAACATAAGCCCAACCGCTGTTCTGACGAGCGGTTTCGGCGTCGATCCCTTTCGCCCCGGGTCACTGGCTTTCGGCCTTACCGGAGGTACTCTTGATAAACGCGACCTCTACCTCATAGTAATGTGAGGTATGGTCATACAATAACACACATTGTACAATTTGTCAATAGGGTGAATAAAAAAATATTTAATTTGCATAAAAATACAGCCGCAGGCTGACGGAGAGGGTTCTGCTCCATCGTGCCAACGGCACACCCATCCTCTACAATGTCATTCTGAGTGCAACGAAGAATCTTTCTTCCACATTGGCACAATCCGTAGGGACATGGCGCGCCATGTCCGCGGGAGGGCGCAGAGACCCTCCCCTACAAATTATCTTTCGCAGACCAGCTTGTAGGGGCGGTGCCTCTGTGCCCGCCCGCATTAAATAAGTGCCACTTTATATTTTTGCGAACAAAAAGCTCCCCAAAGGGAGCTTTTCAATGCTATTTTATTTTTTCCGGTGGATTGAGGACAGGACCGTCGATGGTGATTTTTTCGATAACGACATCATTAAGCGGCTTATCGGAGGCATTTGTTTCGCTCATTGCGATTTTATCAACGATATCCATACCGCTTGTCACTCTGCCGAAGGCGGCATAAAGTCCGTCAAGATGCTGGGCATCCTGATGCATAATGAAAAACTGGCTGCCTGCCGAGTCCATAGGCTTATTCTTACGCGCCATGGAAATAACACCGCGCTCGTGGGCAATGTCATTTTCAAAGCCGTTTTCGGCAAATTCGCCCTTGATTGCATAGCCGGGACCGCCTGTGCCTGTGCCGTCAGGGTCTCCGCCCTGAATCATAAAGCCTTCGATGACTCTGTGGAAAATCGTACCGCTGTAAAAGCCTTCACGGGCAAGAGTAGTGAAATTCGCCACAGTCTGCGGAGCCTTGCTTGGATAAAGCTCAAGGTCGATGTCCCCCATGCCTTCGATTGTAATTGTGGCATTCATTTTTTCAACAGTAGAAGCATCGACAGCTTCTGCGTCTGAAATAACTGCGCTTACAGCCGTTGTAACTTCCTCTTCCTTTGCCGAACAGCCTGCCAGCATAAATGTAAAAATAAGTGTCAGAACAAGTATTTTCTTCATATTTCCTCCTTAACAGGTGGTGTTTTTATAATTATAGCATAAGACAGGGTATTATTCAAGTATTGAAAAAGCTCCCAGACGGGAGCGAATAAAATGAAATGTTTCTGCGAAAGAAGATTGGCCCCTTTAAGTTAAGGGGGCTGGCTGCGGAGCAGACTGGGGGATTATTTTTAATTGCGCCGCAGGCACCTTATTTTCTCTCCCTCCGCCCTGACGGGCACCTCCCTCGTCAGAGGGAGGCAAGGGGAGTTTTTACGCAGATCCCCTATATTTTTCTAATTTTCATCCGGCATAAACTGTTTACCGCAATAAGGACATTTTTGCTCGCATAAGAATCCGCGATGGATTTTCACTTTTATCTTACCAACCGGCGTAATTCTGCTGCAATGAGGACAACGAACAGGAGGCTCAAGCTTGTTCATAATAAAATAGTACACTGCGATCCACACCGCCAAAAAGGCAATGACTAAAGCTGCTCTCGTCCAGAAAAATGGGTTTGATAACGAGGCAAACCTTCTGAAGTAATGAATCCCATGGTTGTATGATTCGATGCCTATCCAGAAAACAAAAACCGCCATAACTGCAAACCACAGCATTATAATATTGTTCTTCTTTTTCATATTTACCCTCCTTATTTTATCTTTTCAACGCGGAAGTTTATTTCAAGCGTGCTTTTCTGTTCCTCGTCAACTGGACCAAACATACCGCCCTTATAGGCGAAATTGTCCTTCACTATGGTGTATTCCACCTTCGTATCGCCAAATTCCAGCGAAATATCCTGCTCAAGCCCCACGCCTGTGCCATTTTTCAGCATATTGAATCTGTCCGAAAGACTGCTGTCGGCAAGGCTCATTATAATGAAATCCATCTCTTCCGTAAAGTCGTGAAAATATCTGTAATTATAATTTCTGCCGACGATTTTCAGCTCAATTCCATCAATAATTTCCCCCTTGCCTATGCGATAGAAATTATTTGATGTGTTTTCATAAGGCTGTGCGCCATTTTTGCTTACAAACCGCATGGTATCGTCAAGCTTGCGGTTGATATCCGAGCTGTATGTGTAGTCAACAAGATAGTTATAATTTTCGATAAACTGCTCGGTTGTGATTTCGCCTCTATTTGGCGGAGCCATGCCCATAAGCGTCATATACGCCACAAGCAAAACCGAAAAAGCGCCGCAAACTGCCATGCCCATTATTCCAACAGCAATATTTTCGTGCTTTATATCATACACAGTATAATCATCATAATCCATTATATTGCCGTTTTTGCAGGCTGTATATGATTTATACATTCTTACAAGGGAGATTATCGGCAGCATAAGCCCTTCGCCTATGAGAAATCGCCTGAAATTGCGTGTGAGAGCATCTCTGAAGCCGAGTTTTCTGCCGTAGCCGCCTGTAATTCGTATGCCGAAAAGGGCTTTGCCCGGCGTTGTGCCGAATAAGCACAGCATTAAAGCTTCAAGAAATGCCGAAACCGCGCCTGCCGCCATTACGAATACGGCGCTGTCTTTTATGCCTGCGAAAATCGGCGCTCTGCCGAGAATGAATACATATATGGCGTATGTGACAACTGCTGACAGGGCAAAATCGGTCATTCGTGCAAGAAAACGCTTTATCGGCTGTGGATATGCGCGTATTTCCTCTGTCTGCGTGGCAGAATATCCGTAGTTATACATGGCAAGCCTCCTTTACGATTTGTAAAATCATTATAACATATCGGGGCTTATTATGCAAGTATTGAAAAAGCTCCCAGGCGGGAGCTTTTGTGATGAAATGTTTCAGAGGAAAAAGAACGGCCCCTTTAAGTTAAGGGGGCTGGCTGCGGAGCAGACTGGGGGATTGTTTTTAATTGCGTCGCAAACACCTTATTTTCTCTCCCTCCACCGCAAGCGGTCCCCCTCCCTCCTCAGAGGGAGGCAAGAAATTATGATTTGATAAGAAGGGCTTCGCCCTTGCGGTCATGGCAAGCCGTCGACCCTACATTATCAATGTTAATTTCCGCGGTGGTTTGCCTGCCTGAGGATTTTTACATTGCCCGAGACTGTGTCGAAGTCGAGGTCACAGCCGCCGTCTCCATAGACAAAGGCATCGCCAACGACAGAAACATCAAAATCTGTATCCAGTTTGCCGGAAATCGAATCAAATTCAGCCGAAAAGCCCTTGACGTCATTTGCTCCGCCTGTCTGGAAAAGCTCAAGAGTTATATCGCTGCTGACCGACTCAAAGTCGCCGCTGTGCAATGTCTTTCCTGTGAAGAAACGGATATCACCGCTGACAGTTTCGCAGTCGATATTTTCAAAATTGCCCTGCATATCAACATCTCCGTTGACATTTTCGATGGAAACGCTGTCGATATCTGCAAACACATACGACTTCACATCGCCATTGATATTTTCAATCGCCAGCTTGCGGAGAGATTTACCGACTGGAAGCTCAAGAGTGAGGGTTTTACTATCCACATTTTTCATAAAGCGAAGCGGTTTGCAGAACTTTATCATCAGCTTATCACCTTTCACAAGGTACTGCATAGGCTCCGAGCCGCCTTCTTCGCTGAAACCTATAATATCAGCACCTCTAAGCTCGATGATATTTATATCGCCGTCTATCCATTCAATTTCTATTTCGTTTATTTTGGAGCTGTCGATGCTTCCGCCGCCTGCTGTATAAAGCTTGGCATCTTCATAATCAAATCCTGTTCCAAAGCCAAAGCTACTGCCCATAATGCCTGACACAAGCACTCCGCACAGCACAAGTATAAGCACCGAATAGAGAACAATTCTTGTAATTATTGAAGCTTTCATTACTGTACCTCCTTTAGCTCAAATACAGCCTTTACAATTTGCTTTGCCGCCCAGCTGATGATGAAAATCAGCCATGTGATGTGCCATGCGCCTGTAGCGAAGCTTAAAATAAGATAAACCGCCAGCGCAATGCTCGACACCGCTGTATTTATAGCCTTTCTTGCCGGCGGAATGATTTCCTTTTCTTCCTCCTCATCATCGTCTTTTACAAGGCGTGTCATGCTGTTATAGACGAGCATTACTGTGGCTGTTGCTATCATTACGAACATAAGCACAATGCCCAGTACACCGCTGCCAACATTGCCAAAGATAAGCACAGGCACAACGCACAGGATATAAAGCCCTACGGCTATTGCTGTGATAAGCCCCGAGCGTCTTTTATCTGCCATGATTTCTTCTTTTGTGAACATCGGCTTTTCGGCAGGGCGCTCGAGCTTGTCGATAAGACCTGTTATGTCGCCAAGACCGCGGACAGCTATGTCATAAGCCTCGCTTTCGCTGTAACCATCGGCCAGAAGGTCGTTGTATTTTTCCATGAGATTGGAGAGTATCTCCTCCTTCATCTCCTTAGCCTCTTTTGTGCCAGGGGCATTTTCAAAAAGATATTCAATGTATTTTTCAAGCCTTGTCATAGTGGATTCCCCCTATTTTATAAGAATATCAATTATATCGCGTGAATTTTGCCACTCTTTTCGGAGTCTTGCAAGGTGGGCAATGCCTGTATCGGTTATTGTATAATATCGTCGGCGCGCGCCTGTGTGCTCATCGCCCCAGTAGGAGCTTATGCAGCCCAGTTCTTCAAGGCGCTTGAAGGCTGTGTACAAAGTGGCTTCTTTCAGCTCGAAATCGCCGTTTGTCGAGTCTTTTATCGCTTTATTTATCTTGTAGCCATAGCTGTCGCCCTTTTCAAGATGGGCGAGGATTATGGTGTCTGTGTTTCCACGAATCAAATCGGAAGCTATAGACATCACTTCACCTCCTTGTTTCTTTTGCAAATATTGTATCACAAGATACCTCATCTGTCAAGGTATCTCACAGGGTGAATAATGTGTAACCTCACTAATTCTGTAGGGGCGGGTTTCCATGCCCGCCCGCCTATTCAATTAGCGACGAAGTCACACCTTATATCCGCATAGCAGAATGTATTCATATGGTACATGGCATAATTTGTGTATGCAATTGGTGTCTCCGTCAGATTCAATAGGCGTACTTTGCCCTTGCGGGAGCAGCAAGCGGCTCCCCTACAAATATTATGCATATAGGCGGGGTTCCTCCGTTTATATATATTGACCGATAAAATGGGTATATGGTATAATTAAGATATAAACTGTAAATTATCTACCCCTTTGACGGCTCACGCCGCCACCTCCCCTCGCAAGGGGAGGCAAGAGGGTGGTAAACCAGGAAAGTGAGGTGCGATATGAAAAAGTATATCCCTATGCTGTGTCTTGCTGTTGTGACTGTGCTTATTCTGCTCACCGCCGCTTCACGCCCTTATTACTCCATAACAAGACCATATAAATGCCCGCACCCTGTCGGCTCGGACGAATGGATTGCGATAAGAGAAAGCAGTTCTTCTCCGCCTGTTGACGAAGCTACCGCCGCAAAAATGTCGACAAAGGCTCTGATTTTAAGCTATATCAACTATCCCGATGAATATAAGTTTGGCTACGCAAGGCTTCCCCGCATTGTTTTTGAAGGTATGCTGAATCAATCGGCGGTTCTCAGGGAAATCATGCAGCGCGATGACCTTGTGAAAACTTTATGCGGTATATGCGCCGATGCCAAAGTACCTGATTTCAACTATGATGAACTGACTGAATACGAAAAAATTGAGCTGAAATACCAAACCGATATTCTGTACAAACTGGAGTTCATCTGCGCAAGAATCAACCTTGACAGACCTGTGAAAAAGGAGGCGATTGAGCTGAAGGCAGAAATCGAAAAGATGGTTGAAAGAATACGCGCATCGGAATATCCGTTCTTTTCCTATTATGATATTCTCAGGCTTGGCAATCAGAATATTGATACCCGTTATGTCCCGTAATATGAAGAAAAGCTCCCGATTGGGAGCTTTTTTTATTTCTTTCTTGTGAATGTGCAGTATTTATATGGCACAGGCTCGGTGATTTCTTCGTCGACTGTACGGATGAAGTCATTTTCATCGAAATCAGGGAAATATGTGTCCCCCTCGTATTCGGCGTCGATTTCTGTGATATACATTTTATCGACGATGTCGATGGCAGGGGCATATACCGTACTGCCGCCTGTGATATAGATTTCAAGACCTGTTTCGCGGGCTTTTTCCATAGCTTCATCAAATGAACGAGCCATAATACATCCGTCATAGTTTTTGTCCCTTGAAATGACGATATTCACACGGTTTGGCAAAGGCTTGCCGATAGCTTCGATGGTTTTTCTGCCCATAATAACCACATTGCCCGTTGTCAGCTCGCGGAATCTGCGCAGTTCGCCATCGATGAACCAGGGCATTTTGCCCTCTTTGCCAATGAGCTTGTTTCTGTCATAAGCTACGATTAAAGATACCATAAGTGTCACCTCCAGTAGACGCTGATGCAATCAGAGTGTGTTTATCAGCGAGATATTTTTTTGCCAGTGCGGTCAAAAGCCGCAGGCAATACTTTGTGTATTAACGAGGATTTTTGAGCGAAAATGGCGGAAAAAGAGCCGCTGAGAAATACGCTTGTGGTTGTATCAGTGGCTACTAAAAAAGTAATGTCATAATCGGGATTGTGAACATCGAAAGGAGTGTCGAGAAGAATACCACCTGAGAGGCAAAGCCATAGTCCTGGTCATATTTTGCAGCCAGAACTGCCGAAAGGGATGCGGCAGGCATACCGGAGAGAAGTGTGCAGACGCCGAGAACGAGAGGCTCTGCCCTGAGAAGGCTCATTACGATAAAGACAACGCCCGGAATGATAAGCAGACGGATCGTGCTGTAATAGCAAAGCGGCTTCCAGTCGATGTGCTTGAGGTCGATATCGGCTAAGATTGCGCCGATGACTATCATCGAAATTGCCGTTGTGCAGCCGCCGACAGAGTTGAGAGTTTTTGTGACAAATACAGGCAGTTCAAATGGCAGGAACATATATGCAAAGCCGACGAAAACCGCCACTACGCAAGGGTGTGTCACAAGGTTTTTGATGACCGACTTGCTGTCTGTCGTTGTATAAAGGCTTAAGCCTGCCGACCAGAGGAAGATACGGAGCGGAATCATTGCGATCGAGGCATACATAAGACCGATGTCGCCGAAAACACCCTGTGTGATAGGGTTGCCCAGAAAGCCCGCATTGGAGGTTATCGTTGCGTGGCGCATGACGACCTGCTTATTCATAGGATATTTTACATAAGCCACACGGCTGAGCGCCCACGAAAAAAGCTGAACACCCATATATGCGACAAAAACTGTGCCTGCCGCTTTGAGAAGCTGTGCTGTGACTTCGATATTGAAGGACATTACGATATTACACGGCAGAATGATGTTGATGAGAAGGTCAGACAGCATTGTGCGTGTTTTGGTGTCGATCATGCCTTTTTTTCGGCAGAAGAAGCCGATCATCATAATGGCAAACAGCGAAAGCTGCATATTGAGCATGGTCTGGAATGTGGACATGGTTTTGTTCCTCCTTTTATTGGTCACCTATGGTGACGCGATATGTGCGGCGCACACGATATGTTCCTGTGGAACGCGATATTTTTGCTGTGCAAAAGCGATATGTTTGCCAAAGGCAAACGTTGTGGTATCTGCGATGCTATTAAATAGGGTACAACCCCTCCGCTTCACATTCGTTCAGCACCTCCCCTTGCACAGGGGAGGCTATTTTATATAATACCGTATTTTTCTTTGAGGGTGAGTATTCTTAAAACGCTTGCGTTTATCTGGTCTTCCGATATTTCGCCGTTTTCGACGGCTTTCAAAACCGCTTCAAAGCTTTCTTCGAAATACAGCGGCATAAGCACGATGTCGCACCCTGCTTTGACAGCCATTGCGGCACTTTCCGCGCCGTAAGCTCTTGTAATCGCGCCCATTTCCATGGAATCTGTGATGATTACGCCGTCATATCCCATTTCATTACGAAGCTTGTCCGTGATAATTTCACGGGACAGGCTGGCTGGCAGACCGTCACTCGTCACTTCCGGCAGGGTTATATGAGATGCCATCACCATATCGGTTTTGGCGAAATTATCGGCAAAGGGGATAAGCTCACACTTTTTCAGCTCGTCCCAGCTTTTGTCAAGGCGGACATAGCCTGTGTGGGTGTCGTTTGCCGTATCGCCGTGGCCGGGGAAGTGCTTGATGGTTGCCATAACACCTGCTTCGTGGAAGCCGTCAAGGGCGTTAGATACCATTTTGCTTACGGTTTCAGGGTCAGAAGAAAAAGCGCGCTTGCCGATGACAGGATTGTCCGGATTGCTGTTTACATCGGAAACAGGGGCAAAATCAAGATTTACTCCGTACTTTTTAAGATATGTACCGATGGTTTTGCCAACATAATGAGCGGCAGATTCCCCCTCGATATCGCCCATACTGTGGAAGGACTGCACCTTGAAATTGTCGTTCTTTGCAATTCGTGAAACTGTGCCCCCCTCCTCGTCAATGGCAACGAAAAGGCTGTGCTTTTTTAGCTGATTTGTGAAGTTTATCAGCCCATCAGGGGTATCGATATTCTGCCCGAAAAGCACAACACCTCCGACAGGGTATTCCGTGAGGGTGAGAGCCATATTTTCATCGTAGCCTGTGTGATTTCCGCCGAGGGTTTCAGGGCGGACTATAAACATCTGCCCGACTTTTTCACGGAGAGTCATTCCTTCAAGAAGCTTTTCAGCCTTGGTTTTTTCAGCTTCTGTCGGTGCCGTTGTGGTAGGCTTTTCTATGATTATTTCAATATTTTTTGTTGTGGTTTCCTCAGGCTGAGCGGTGGTGGTCGGAGTTGTCGCCTCCACATTTGTACAACCTGCCAGCATTAAAAATGCCAGTAAAAGAGCGAAAATACGCTTCATTTTATATCTTCTCCAGAGAAATTCTCTTTTTCTTTACATCAACATCGAGGACACGGACATTGATGATATCACCGACAGAAACAACGTCCATCGCGCGGTTTACGCGGTGCTTTGCCAGCTTGGAAATATGGACAAGACCGTCCTGATGAACACCGATATCGACAAATGCGCCAAAGTCGGCAACATTACGAACTGTACCCACAAGCTCCATACCGGGCTTTAAGCTTTCGATATCGAGGACATCTGTGCGGAGGACAGGCTGTGGAAGGCTGTCACGAGGGTCAAGACCAGGCTTCTGCAACTCTCTTACTATGTCAGCGAGGGTGATTTCGCCTATGCCAAGCTGTTCAGCCAGCTCCTTCATATTGTAATTCTTGATTTTTTCGCCAAGGTCGCCAAGATTCTTGCCTTCAACATCCTTGAGGGTATAGCCGAGGATTTTTAAGAGTTCCTTAGCCGCTGCATAGCTTTCAGGATGGACGGAAGTCATATCGAGGACATCCTTGCCGCCGTTGATGCGGAGGAAGCCTGCGCACTGCTCGAACGCCTTAGGGCCAAGACCCTTGACCTTTTTGAGCTGAGCGCGGGACTCAAAGCGTCCGTTTTCAGCGCGGTATGCGTAGATATTCTTGGCAAGGCTGCCGCTTACACCCGAAATATAGCTGAGAAGTGATGGAGATGCAGTATTTACATCAACACCTACGTTATTTACGCAGTATTCAACAACTCCGCCGAGGGAAGTGGCAAGCTGCTTTGGATTGCAGTCGTGCTGATACTGGCCAACACCGATTGCCTTAGGGTCGATTTTTACAAGCTCAGCAAGAGGGTCCTGCAGTCTTCTTGCGATAGAAACCGCCGAGCGGAGTGAAACGTCAAACTCAGGGAATTCTTCTGCCGCAAGCTTGGATGCGGAGTAGACAGATGCGCCGCTTTCGCTGACTACCATATAGGAAACAGGGCGGTCTGCCTTCTTTATCATATTTGCAACGAAGATTTCAGATTCCTTGGAAGCTGTACCGTTGCCGATGGAAATAATATCAATATTGTGCTTTTTGATAAGACCTAAAAGCACTCTTTCGGCATCTATTGTCTTGTTCTGCGGTGGTGTAGGGTAGACGACAGTTGTATCGAGCACATCGCCCATTTCGTTGACGACAGCTATCTTACAGCCTGTGCGATACGCAGGGTCAAAGCCCATTACAACGCGGTTTTTGACCGGCGGCTGAAGGAGAAGATTTTTGAGATTTTCGCCAAAGACCTCGATAGCGCCTGTCTGGGCATTTTCTGTCAGCAGATTTCTCATTTCATTTTCGACAGACGGCGCGATAAGGCGGTCAAATGCGTCCTCAGTAGCTTCAATTACAAGCTGGCTTGCTGTGCCGAGTGGGACTCTTACTGTATTTCTGCGGAGATAGGAAATGATTTCGCCCCTGTCAGCATTGATTTTGACCGAGAGGAAGTCCTCCTTTTCACCGCGGTTAATTGCGAGGACACGATGGGATTTGATGTACTTTATAGGCTCGGAATTATCGTAATAAAGACGGTAAACGCTGTCCTCTTCTTTTTTAGCCTTTGTGACTATCGTGCCTGTCTTGTGGTAAAGGCGCTTGATTTCCTTGCGGTAATCGGCATTGTCAGAGATTTCTTCGGCAATGATGTCCTTTGCGCCCTGCAAAGCTTCTTCGATAGTGTTTACACCCTTTTCCTCGCTGATATATTCGGCGGCTAAAGCTTCAGGGGATTCCTTTGCTTTCTGCTCAAGAATGATTTTAGCGAGAGGCTCAAGACCCTTTTCCTTGGCGATAATTGCGCGTGTTCTTCTCTTTGGACGGAATGGGCGGTAAATATCGTCAAGCTCGGAGATAGTGACAGCCTTGCTGATTTTTTCGGCAAGCTCGTCTGTCATCTTTTCCTGCTCTGTGATAAGACGGGAAATTTCCTCCTTCTTGCTTTCAAGATTGCGGAGGTATTCAAGGCGGTCAGCAAGCTTACGCAGTAACTGGTCGTCGAGCTGACCGTGAGCTTCCTTACGGTAACGAGCGATAAACGGGATTGTGTTGCCCTCGTCGATAAGATTTACGGCGGCCTCCGCCTGCCATGGCTTTATGTTAAGTTCGGTTGCGAGTACGGAAATTATATTCATTGAAAGATTTTTCTCCTTTATAAAATGGGTACTCCTTAATTATACTCCAAAGTTGTATTTTAGACAAGAAAAAAATAAGGGATGCCGCCGCATCCCCTGTTAGTGTGCTAATCAAGTATAACAAGCTTTTCTTTTGCAAGTATTTCTTTGCGATACTCGTCGTCTATCTTTACGATTCCGCTCAGCTTACCTATGTATAATTCCTGCTCAAGCATTTCATACTGGGAATCCCAATATTCATCATAGGTCATTTCAGCGCCTTCAAGGAACTTTTCAAATTCATCCATATTTACGGCATTTCGCCCCGCTTCCTTCTGAAGTGCGATATAGTCCTTTACTTCTGAATCTGAAACGGTAATGCCGTTTCGTTTGGCTTCTTCCACCAATGCCGCTCTTTCTGCAAGAAACTCTATGGCATCTTCTCTCGTCTTGCCGCTTGATGTAAGGGCATAACCCTCGGTTATATTTTCGACGGCGGCGTTATAGACTTCTATGCTGTTTCCCTTTGCGACGATATAGTCTTTTCCGCTTGCAATCGCTTCCTGCTTCTGCTTTTCAAGCTCGCCGTATTTCTGCAGTTTTTCAGCCGTATCAGCCCCCTTTGGAAGCACAATGACAGCCAGTAAAACACATATAACAAGGCATAGAACAATAAGCACTTTCCTGTTCATATCAACACTCCCCATTTATAACTTTTAATGAGTATATTATATCGTATAGTGAACCATTTGTCAATTTGCAGAACCCCTTAAAAGGCTTGTGCCATTTGGTTGGGGATTCCTCGCGTTGCTTCGGAATGACAGGATATTTGTAGGGGATGGCGCTTGCGACATACCGCAGGCAGGGATTGTGCATCTGCGGGACGTTGTTGAATCCCTCCACCATTCTCCGAATGGTCCCCCTCCCTTTAGGCAAGGGAGGCTTTATCGTCCCCTACGGGTTTGTGCGTAGGGGCGGAGATTCCTCGCGTTGCTTCGGAATGACATAGTTTGAGTAGATTGTGCGTAGGGTTGAAAAAAGCTCCCCGAATGGAGAGCTTATATTCTATTCCTTTGCCAGTTTTGCGTCTAAGAATATGCCTGCAATTACGATAACAAAGCCGACCATAACCATCATGCTTGGGTATTCGCCGAGGAAAAGTGCAACCCATAATGGACCTAAAATCATTTCCCACAGGGCGATGACCGAGGCTTTCTGGGGACTGACCTTCTGCACGCCCATATTATAGAATGCGTAGCCGCCGCCAATCTGTATTACGCCTAAAATCAGCATCATTGTCCATTCAATACCGTTCATATCGAAGGCTGTAAGCATGGATTTGGGGAAGAAAAGGCACATCATAAGACCTGTGAACAGGTTTGCAACCGCTGTCAGCCCCACAGGATTTCCGTTTGCCGATTTCTTTGAGCCGACCGTCATAAAAGCGAAGAAAATGCCTTCAAGCAGGGCTATCATATTGCCTTCGTGGCTTGTGGCATCTGTGCCCGAGCACATGAAGATGACCACGCCCGTCATTATGACAGCCACGGGAATGAAGCCGATTTTATCGAATTTCTTTGACTTAATGAAGTTTACGAGGAAGAGCCACACGATGGCTGTATACTGCATTCCGATTGCGATAGGCGCAGATGTGCGGCTTAACGAAAGCACTATACACAGGCAGAGCGCTGTGTATGAGCATAAATAGAGCAGCATCCACCAGTTCCATTTAAGCTGTTTTATGCGGATAAAGGGCGCAAGCGTTATGCCTGCAATGAGAGCGCGCATACCTGTTGTCAGCATCTGGTCGACTGTCAGGAACTTTACGATAGGTGAATTGAGGCTCCAGAAAAGGGCGCCGAGAAAGACGAGCATCCCGCCTGAAAGTTTAAGATTTTTCATATTTCATCTGCCTTTTACATATATTTCTGCAAAAACGGAAGCTTGCGGATAAGGTCTATCACTTGCTGTTCTTCGACAGTTGCGGCAAGGTAAGCCGAGCCTGCTAAAAACACCGTCAGTATAATGATGGTCAGCGCATTCACCCACTTTTTATCGCTGCCGAGACCATCGCGTATAATCGAAATATTCAGCACAAGCAAAATGCCTGAGATTATGGCGGCTGTGATGAGAATATCCTTTATCTCGATGAAAAGCGCCAGAAAAGGCAGTATAAACGGAAAGAAGAACACAAATAAAAGTGCGCCGATAAAGAAAAACATAATTTTACCCCCTGTTATTACTGTTTTGATTATACGCCTGTTTTTGTGAAATTGCAAGGTATTGGGAGGGTGAATGCGGATTAAGTACGTTTCACGCAAGTAAAGTGCCTGCGGCGGATTTAATAAAGCGGGACGTTGACAAGCACCGTCCCCTACAAGGATTGTTCAAACCGCCAGAAAGATTCTTCACTCTGTTCAGAATGACAGGAAGTTTATAGCCTCGCCTTTTTCAAAGGAGAGGTGGCTTGCGACAGCAAGACGGAGAGGTTTGTTATTCAATCGGTCGGAGACACCTTAATTTATGCCGTAAGGCATAGTATGTAATCACACGCAGTGTGTATGTAATCGCGAAGCGTATGGTATCACCGCAGGTGTATGTTATCGGTGCCTGCGGCGGATTTAATAGGTTTCACTCCCTCAGTCATCGCAAAGCGATGCCAGCTCCCTCCTCTGAGGGAGCCGAGAAATATGCTTTGCAAAAACAAAAGACCGCCATTATGACGGTCTTATAAAATCTATGCTTTATTTTCGTTTTCCCATTTTTCAAGATTATTCTTCATTCTGAGCAGGTCATTTTTCAGTCTCGTTATCTCGTCTTCCGAAAAGTCTGCAAAGTTTATCTCACGCATGGTCTTTTCAAGGAAAATATACTCATCATGTATCTGGCGGCACTTATCTGTCAGCGAAATGATATATTCACGCTTATTGTTGGGATTTTTCACCTTGGTTATAAGCCCCTGACGGAGAAGCCTGTCCAGCATATTGGTCAGCGTTGTATTGGCAAGATTTGTGCGGTGAGCAAGATTTGTTATCGAAACATTGTCCTCAAGCCATAGCTGAAACAGAATATTTATCTGCGCTTCATTGACATCTACGCTTGCAATCGTCGGACATTCGCGCAGAAGCCTCTGGCTGATTCTGCCCTGAAGCTGCCGTATCTGGGCTATTGTGACTCCTATAGGTTTTTCCATGCTCATAATATCACCTCAGAATAATCTATGTATAAATTGTACCATAATTCTGCCCCTTTTTCAAGGAATTGCAGGTGTACAACTTGTAAAATTTTATGCTTCGACGATAGAGATATTGTCCGTTAAAATGGCATAAGCCTTTTCGGTATCACCGCTTTCGACCGCATCATCATATTCTTCATCAGCAAAACCTGTGCTGTGAAAAACTGCGTTTTCGCTCAGGAAGCTTTCACATATATTTTCGCCCTCATAAATATACATTGCAAGCTCGCCGAGTGCGCGGAAATCGAAGATATTCTGCGCTGTTTCCTTGCGCAGAATCACATCAGCGCCCCAGTTTTCAAGCTTTGCTTTAAGGGCGCGGTACTGCGGAATATGATTTTCGTCAGTATATAGAGTGATGTCAAGAGGCTGGGTGAATACACCCTTTTCGCCTTCAAGACATTTTCTGATTTCAAGGCGCTGGGCAAAATCGGGGATTTTGTCCAGGTTTATTATGACGGTGCCGATCGTTTCGTCAGGGCTTATGCTGTTCATAAACAGCGCAAGCGCCAGGATTATTATAAGAAATGCAAGTTTTTTCATAAGATGTCCTTTCTTTATGTGTCTGCGGCGGATTGAATAAAATTCTCTCCCTCCACCATCGTTCCGATGGTCCCCCTCCCTCCTCAGAGGGAGGCAGGAAATCTTTCTGTCATTCTGAACGCAGTGAAGAATCTCCTCCTCAACAGTACAAGCGACATTCCGCTCTGCCTGTACCAATATTTATTCCCTTTTTGTTGACAATATGCTCATAAAGTCTTATAATTGTTAATATAATGGAGTAATATCGTTTGCTCCTGTTTCTGTGATATATCAGCTTTATATATAACCTTTCGGAGGACACTATGGAAAGAGATCTGGAATATTTCAGCTCATATTTTGAAGTCGATCTGACTCAGATAAAAAAGAACATCGAGCTTGTCCGCAAGCGCATCGGCGAAGGTCACGAGATCATGCCTGTGCTCAAGGGCAACTGCTACGGAAGCGGTACTGTTGAAGTGGCGACAGCTATCGAAAAGGACTGCCATATCAATATTTTTGGCTGCGCTCACGTTTTTGAAGGCATTGAAATGAGAAAGGCAGGCATCACCTGCGACATTCTCCTCCTCTCCCCGCCTGCACAGCACGGCATCAAATATGCCATTGAAAATGACCTTCAGCTCCCTGCTTTTGAGGAGCTTTCCATCCGCCGTATGGCTGAGGAAGCGGCTCTTCAGGGCAAGACAGCAAAGGTACACATCAAGGTTGAAACAGGCATGAACCGCATCGGCGTAAAGCCCGGCAAGGATCTTGAGCGCATTGTAAATTTCATCAAGGAAGTTGGACATATCGAAATCGTCGGTATTTTCACCCATTTTGCCACATCCAACGAGCTTTACAACGACTTCACCAAGGAACAGCTCCGTCTTTTCAAGGCGGCTGTACAGCAGGTTGAAGCTATGGGCATTGAGCCTAAATACGTCCACTGCTGTAACTCCAACGCTATCGTATGGCTTGATGACGGCTATTTCACCCATGTAAGAACCGGCTCCCTCTATCTCGGCTACTCTCTCATCGACGAAGGCGACCTTCACATCGGTGTCAAGGAAACAGCTTCATGGAGAGCGTTTATCGTCAATATCAAGGAAGTTTTCCCCGGCGAGCAGGTTGGCTACAACGGTGCATTTGTGCCTACAAAGCCTACACGCGTTGCGACGATTTCTGTCGGCTATGCTGACGGTCTTTACAGACCTCTTGCAACAACAGGCGGTCCTGTTTTCGTAAACGGCAGACGCACAAAGTATCTCGGCCTCTGCATGGACCAGACTTTCATTGACGTTACAGGCATCGACTGCAAGATAGGCGATGAAGTTACACTTTTCGGCTACGACAAGGTGACTGGCGAGCTTCTTTCGGCTTATGAACTGCAGAAGCACACCGACCAGACCTATGTTTATCAGTTCTGCTCCATCGGTCCGCGAGTAAAGAGAATTTATAAATAAGATGAATTGACTTTCGTGAGCTAAATTGAATCGATGAAGCTACAGAATTATATTTCTTATTTAATCCGTCGGAGACACCTCGATTGCCTCAAGGCAATCACCCGCTCGCAGAGCGTATATTAAATGTGAGCTTGCCTCACACACAAGGGGTCCAGGGGGCAATTTTACCCCAAACAGCAGGCTGTTCGGGGACCCCGCAAAATTTAATAAGCGCGGTGGCACTCGCCACCGGTCGCGCACTCGGCGCTCCTGTGGTCTGGTGATCAAACTGCCTGACTTTCACCCCAGACAGCAGGCTGTCCGGGGACCCCGTTTTCGTTTGTGCATTTTGGTTCTCTGCGGACGAGTGTCCGCGTGCCCTATTTAATCACTTGGGGTCCCCGCAAAACCTGTTTTGTGGGGTAAATATCATAAAGAACCTGCCGGAGGCAAACCACGCCTTGCGCGTGGCGAGAAGTCTTTAGATTTAATTAAAACTTTAATTTGCAAACAAGAGTTAAAACACCTCATCCACCGCAAGCGGTCCCCCTTCCCCTCAAGGGGAAGGCTCTTTAAAAATACACTCCATTTTTTACTAATCATTATGAAAAAGTTACTTGTTTCCTGTGCTTCAAAGTACATACATTCGGCTTTGGCTGTCTGGTATCTCAAGGCTGTCTGTCCTTCCTATGACGTTTTTGAGTGCACGATAAACGAAGATATAAACAAAGTTTTCAATAGAATTATGTCCGAAAAGCCCGATATTCTGGGCTTTTCCTGCTATATATGGAATATTTCGTACATAAAGCGGCTGACGTCGATGCTGAAAGAGGCTCTGCCCGATGTGATTATAATTTACGGCGGTCCTGAGGTCAGCCATTCGCCCGAAAGATTTTCTCACCTTGCCGACCATATCGTCATCGGCTACGGCGAGCGTGCTTTGTGCGAGCTTACTGACGCTCTCGAAAAGAGAGAAAAGCCTGACAGGATAATCAGGGGCTATCTCTACGAATTGCCGCCAAGCCCTTATAACAACGAGTATTTCGACGCTCTTCACGGGCGTATCGCCTATATCGAAACGAGCCGTGGCTGTCCCTTTTCCTGTGCATTTTGCCTTTCGGGCAGAGATGAAAAGCCATACTTTTTCCCCCTTGACAGAGCTTTTGACGACATTGTAAAACTGTCTCAAAGCGGCACAAAGACGATAAAATTCGTCGACCGCACTTTCAATGCCGATGCGGAGAGAGCATACAAGATATGGGATTTTCTGCTTAATGACGACAGACTTCCTCAAGATATATGCTGGCATTTTGAGATAGGGGCAGATTTATTGACAGAAAAACAGCTTGAGCTTTTAAAGACTGCGCCGAAAGGACGCTTCCAGATGGAGATAGGCTTGCAGAGCTTCAACGATTCGACTTTAAAGGCGGTAAATCGCGCCACATCTGTTGATAACTCTGTGTATAACCTGGGGGTACTTGTGGATAACTCCAATATTCACATCCACACTGACCTGATAATCGGCTTGCCTCACGAGGATATGGGGAGCTTCCGCGAAAGCTTCAACAAGGCTTATAAAATCGGGGCAAATATGCTTCAGGTAGGCTTTCTGAAACTGCTTTACGGCTCACGTTTACGCGCTGATATGGCGAAATACTCTATGGAATGTGATGAAAACGCGCCCTATGAGATTAAAAAGTTCAATCTGATGGACGAAAATGAGCTTGCTCTGCTTCATAAGTTTGAGGATATAGTTGAGCGAATGCACAACAGCGGAAGATTTGTCCGCACCATTGCATTTTTGCTTGAAAAGACTGAAATGACGCCTTTTGACCTGTTTATGCACATTGCGAAGGGGATAAATTATCCTGCAGGCTGTAAGCTTGACGATTTTACCGCCCTTGTTTTCGATTTATTCAAGGATTTCGGCGAGGAAATCCGCGATGTGCTTGTGCTCGACAGGCTTGAAAGCAACAACACAGGCGTGCTGCCCGAGTGCCTAAAGATTTACGATAAAATGCTGGGCAAGGCGAAGAAGGCTATCGACAAGGCTTATCCCCGCCCTGCCAACACAGTCCGCGGTTATGCCCTGCTCTATGGCTGTAATTCGGTTGCATTTTGCGATTATACCGAAGCCGATAAGGTAACGGGACGGTATAAGGCGAAGGTTGTCGATTTGGGTGTGCTGTATGGATAATGAATTTCCAAAAAGAAAGCCTACACGCTTGCGTGACTTTGACTATTCGCAGAATGGAGCATATTTTATTACTATCTGCGCACAAAATATGCGATGTATTTTCGGAAATATCGTAGGGGAGGGGTCACCCCTCCCGCAGCTGAGCCCTTATGGCTCGGCTGTCAAAAAATGCATTGATATGATACCGGAAAAATATCCCGATGTAATCGTTGACAAATATGTTATCATGCCCAATCACATACATCTCATCTTGTGCATATCCAAAGAAAACGGGAGGGGCGACCCCTCCCCTACAATAAGTACTGTAGTCGGTTGGCTAAAGTATAACTGTACAAAAGATATAAATGCACTCGCCAATTCTGACGGCAAGCCTGTCTTTCAACGCTCATTTCACGACCATATTATCAGAAATGTCCACGATTATACAAAAATATGGGAGTACATAGACACAAACCATTTAAGATGGCATGATGACTGTTTTTACAGCGGAGATTTACCATGAAAAACATAACATTATCACAACTGAATGAGATGCTGGCGGGTGGAATCACCGATTTTTCCGACTGCATTTTTGATGTCCTCGATTTGAGCGGTCGGGATTTATCGAAGCTTTGCTTTGACCGTTGTGATTTCCGCTCTTGTAATCTGACAGGGGCAAATCTTTCCTATTCCACCTTTCACAATGCCTTTTTCGGCGGCTCTGTGCTGGAAAACGCCGATTTGCGCTATGCCTGTCTTGAGTCTGCCGACCTGCGCTCGTGCAATATGAAAAATGCCGACATTCGCGGCACGGATATGTCCTCATCTGCCCTTTACAAGGCCGATTTAACCGGACTTACCACCGATGAAAGTACGAAAAACTTCCACATGAGATGCCCTGAAAAGGGGGCTTTCATCGGCTGGAAAGTTTGCTACGGCCGCAAGGTCGTAATGCTTCTTGTTCCTGAAGATGCACAGCGCGTGCAGGGCACGCGCAGGGAAATCCGTGTCGACAAGGCAAAGGTGCTGACGATAAAAAGCCCCGATTACAAAACGATTTACACTGAGGGTCACGCTTATGTGGATGAGAATTTCATCTATAAAAAGGGCGAGATGGTTTATGCCGTCGGTTTTGACCCTGACCGTTTCACTGATTCGGCAGGCGGGATTCATATATGGCTGAGCCGTGATGAGGCTGTGGCGTATTTGGGATAATGTGTCTGCGACGCGATTGGATAGGTTAATTAAATAAACGGGCTACGCCCTTGCGGGAGGGCGCGGAGACCCTCCCCTACATAGATTGCGCAAACCGCGTGAAAGATTCTTCACTTCGTTCAGAATGACATTTGCATACAAAAAGACCATCCATTTCGGATGGTCTTTATTTGTTTTGTTACTACCCCTCCACCATCTTACGATGGTCCCCCTCCCCTCACAAGGGGAGGCAAGGGGTGTGGCAACCACCCTCAGGTGGTCTTTATTTTTTACAAGAATTTCATAATTTCCAGAGTATAGCCATTGGGGTCTGTGTGGAAAGCCTGGTAAATGTTGAATTTTTCGTAGACATTCGGCTTTTTCCACGCCTCATAGCCATTCTTTTCAAGGTGTGCAGAAACACCGTCCACATCATCTGTCAGTACAGATATCATGACAGACTGGGGATTTGCCACCTTTTCCATGTGCTGACAGAAGCCTAAATAGCCGCCTCCGCACATTTTGAAAACCATGCAGGTTTTCTGGTCTCTGGCAATTTCAAAACCCATGATATCACGGTAAAACTTAACCGTTGCTTCAAGGTCATCTGTGCCGTAAAACGGCAGCATTCCTGTATATGTCATTACTTCTTGAGAGCGATAACTTCGATTTCTACGAGAGCATCCTTTGGAAGACGAGCAACTTCAACACAGGAGCGAGCTGGCATAACGTCGCCTGTCATGAGTTCTGCGTAAACTTCGTTAACTGCTGCGAAGTCGTTCATATCCTTGATGAATACGAGGGACTTAACGATGTCGCACATATCGCAGCCTGCTGCGTTGAGGAGGTTCTTAACGTTTGTGAGGGAAAGTCTTGTCTGTTCCTTTACATCTGCGCCGAGGTTGCCTGCAGCGTCTGTGCCGAGCTGGCCGGATGTGTAAACGAGGTTGCCGATCTCAACAGCTGGGGAGTATGGGCCGAGAGGAGCTGGTGCGCCTGGTACTGTAACGATTTTCTTTTCCATTTTTGTATTTCTCCTTATAAATAGATTTTTATTTTGAAACAGCCTCAAAAAGTCTGTTCATTGTGACAAATGCCTGCTGCTTTGTGTAATAGCCCAATGGTGAGAAATTATTGTTGCCTGTGCCGTTCATGACCTTGATGGACTGGACATATTTCACATTGTCCCTGGCATAATCGGCAACATACTTAAAGTCATCGAGCGCTGTGGCTTCAACCTTTTCGATGCCTTCATCGCCGACAAACTTAGAGAGACGGGCAAGCAGAGAAGCCGCGTCCTGTCTTGTGATGTAATCACATGGAACAAAGGCGCCTGCGCCGTTGCCGTTGATAAGACCGAGGGCATAAGGGCCGATGATTTCCTTTGTGAATGCATCGTTGAACGGATATTCGTTAATAAAATTATCTATCGGTTTGCCTGTTTTGTCAAGCACTATTTCATCGATAGTCTTATTATAATAGGTTTCGAGGAACTGTGTGAGAAGGAGGGCGAAATCTTCGCGTGTGATATTCTCACGGTAGATGTTCTGAAGCTCATTTGGAACAAGCTTGTTGTTTATAGCCTTGCCCACTTCTTCGATAGCCCATGTGTCAACATCCTTTTCTGTCGGCAGAGCAGGAGCAAAATCCAGCTTGGTATAGCCATAGGAATTGCCCGACTTTGTAATGAGCATATCTGTCGGCGGATTGGATGAGATGAGGACCGTGCCGTCTTCAAGCTTTGTTTCCTGAACGTAGGCAGAAAGGTCGATATTGGAGAGCGACTTCACTTCTGCGCCTGTTCTGTCGATGATGACAGCCTTTGTGCCGTCGTGAGCGATGGCAAGACCGCCGTTGAAGCGTGTGATGTTCTTATACTTTGCTTCTACGATAATATTGCCGTAGATATCCATAACGCCCCATTTGCCGCCCTTCATAAATGGCGCAAGACCTTCCTGGAAGGTGAAAATCTTATCGTAAACAAATGGAATGCGTTCATTTTCATTCTTGTCGATAGCGCCGTACTTGCCGTTTTTCATAACAGAGGCAAGACCGCCGTCGTTGAAAATCTTATAGCTGTTTACACCGCTTCTGTAGAAATCGCGGTAGTAAGGCAGGGTTACAAACTTACCCTCTGTGTTGATAAAGCCGTAGCCGTATTCGAGCACGTTGCCCTTTTCGTCAAACTTTGCAATATCCGCCATGGCAAGCCCCTGATTGAATGGGTAAATGCGTGTTGTGCGGTAGCCGTTTTTGTCCGCATCGCCTGTGTGGAAGAGCACATTGCCTTCCATATCTGTGACATTGATGCCGTCTTCAGGCTTGTTTTCATTCCAGAAAATCATCTTGCCTTCTGTAGGAATATACTTTGGTGTGAACGGAAAAACTGTGCCGTCGTGCTTAAAATATGTGGTTTCGCCTTCCGACTCAAAGACTGTGATGCCGCCGTAGAAGCTGACATCCTGTGTCATATCAAAATCCTTGCAGATGAAATTTTCGCCGTTTTTAACAAACGGGGTTTCGTTTCCCTGTGTATCGACGATGAAAAGCTGAACATCGTAAGCCGTTCTCATTTTGCCGTTTTCTGTAACCGACTGCTTGTTTACAACCTTGCCTGCCACAGCCTTGCTTTCCGAGAAAGAGCCTGCATAGTCATAGACAAACTTTGTGACAGCCTTGCCTGTTTCGTCGATATAGCCCCATTTTCCGCTTCTTTTTACAGCCGCAAAGCCTTCTGCAAACACATTTGCCGCCTGATACTGAGGCTTTATGGCAACGCTTGTCGAAAGCTGAGCTGCCTGCGCACACACGGAAAAGAGCATCATAAATGCGCACAAAAATGCTGTTATTCGTTTCATAATTTATTTCTCCTTGTTTGCCTGTATTCCTACAGGAGAGGTTTATAACCGGCTTAAAAATGCCGTTATTTACTATATTATAAGAAAAACTCCGATTATCATACATACGGCGCCGAGGACAAATGGCATAAGCAGGTCTATCAATCGCTGCACCATTGTATCACCGACGTATGTTCTTTTTGTGACGATTTCCACACGATTTTTATAATTTCTGCCGTGGGTATCTTCGCCGTAAGCGGGACCGCCTATCCCTGCAATGTCGGCAATTCAGGTCTTTGTCATAAAGCCTTTTGCCCCATCGAAGCCGAGGAAGATGAAGACAAAAGCCCCTGCCGCAGCTAAGCCTGTGCCAAAATTTACGAGCATCGGGAAATCGTATGCCTTGTGTGACATAAAGGCGATAATCGCCGTTACAACAGCTATTATTGCCAGATTATTGATAAAATTCTTAAATACTGCCTTCATAGCTCCTGATAAATTGTGACTGTTGTTTTTCCACGTATACATATTTATTATACCACTTTATAAGTGGTATGTCAAAATTTTTGTGTCACACGCAAAAGAAAAGCCACTCGGAATGAGTGGCTTTGATGCTATATATCCTTTTCCCAGACTTCTTCGATTGCGCCGTGTGTGATTTCTTCACTGCTTTCCGAGCCTGTTATGACAAAGCCCAGCTTTTCGTACATTGCGCGGGCGACTTCCAGCTTATTGAATGTGTGGAAGAAGATATGGTTATAGCCCATCTCCTTACACTTGTCCATAGCGGCGACAAAGAGCTTTTTGCCCAGTTTCATGCCGCGTGCGCCCTCGTGAAGGAAGTAAAAACGGAGCTGAACATTGCCGTTTTCTCTGCCGATGCCCGAAATGCTGCCCATTTTTTCGCCGTCAACATAGGCTATGAGGGTGAAGTCCTTTTCAGGGTTGAAGTCTTTGCCGAATTCTGTTATCGTCTTCCCCACCATTTCAAAAAATATCGGGTTGAAATGGAATTCCTTATCGAAAATGCTGTTGTGGCTGTCGATGAGAAAACGGAGATTTTCCTCGGAAAACTCGCTTTTTATCTCGATTTCGTGACCGTTGATGATTTCTTTCATTGGTGATTTGCCTTTCGTTTTATATCTGCTTGCAGATTGTCCGGATTTTGTACGACACAACCCCTCCACCATCTTGCGATGGTCCCCCTCCCCTTGCACAGGGGAGGCTATGGGTAGGAAGTTAAATTATTCCGAAGACGTCGCCCAGCATATCGGATGGCATATCGAGGCCGCCGCGTGGGGATACCGACATACCGAGGACGGAAACGCCGTCCGGCAGACAGTTGCGCTTGAACTGCTGTGTTACAAATCTGCGGAAGAATGTATTGAGTGTATTCTTGATTTCCTCCTCAGGATATTCGCTGCCGAATGCACTCATTGCGCCTGCAAAAATATCCTTTGTGTTCTTGCCGTTGAGAATATGATACATCACATAATCGTGGAGGTCATAGGAGCCGAGGATTTTTTCTGTCTTCTGGCTCATCACATCGTCAGACGGAGGGAGAAGCTCCGGAGAAATAGGCGTATCCAGAATATCCTTGAGGAATGGGGATTCCTTGGCAAACTCTGGAGTATCGGCAAGATACTTCGTGACAAATCTTACGATAGTCTTTGGAAGACCGCCGTTTACGCCGTACATAGACATATGGTCTCCTGCGAATGTTGTGAAACCGAGGCAAAGCTCGGACATATCGCCTGTGCCCACCATAACACCGCCGTGCTTGTTTGCAAGGTCGAGGGCAATCTGTGTGCGCTCACGAGCCTGTGCGTTTTCAAATACAACAGAGTAATCGTCGATATCGTGTTCAATATCCTTGAAGTGCTGCTTTACAGCGTCGCCGATAATGATTGTGCGGTTGTTTGGAGTTGCCGCCGCCATAAGACCGCGGGCATTTTTAAGCGTTCTGCCTGTTGTGCCAAAGCATGGAAGTGTTATCGCCATGAAAGCTTCTTCAGGCAAGCCGAGAACCTTTACAGCCTGCTTTGCAACGAGAACGGCAAGCGTACTGTCGAGACCGCCTGAAACTGCAACAACTGCGCACTTTGCATGGATGTGCTCCATACGGCGCACAAGGCTTGCAACCTGAATGTGGAAAATATCGCGGGCAAACTCATCATAGAGCTTGACATCCTTTGGAAGGAATGGAGCCTTTACAGAAAGGTCAGGCTCATATTCGGAGAATTTAGGCATACCGACAGGTGTATAGCCCGGCTCAACATCTGCGATAATAGCGGCAAACTCTCTGATTCTGCCGAAGTTTTCACCGTAAACGCCGGCATTCTGCGCAAGAATTTCACCCTTTTCAGCGATTACCATAACGCCGTCAGGCACAGTGTCTGTTGTGCTTTCGCCGTAGCCTGCGCTTGCGTAAACGACAGGGCAAATCTTGCTCATTTCAGCAATCTGCTCTGTTGTCTTGTGGAAGCCGAGAGCTTCTGCAGGATTTGCGGCAGGAATATACTGTACGCCGTCGATGACAACAGGCTCATTTTCGAATACTTTCTGTATATTACCAGCTTTAATATACAATACTTTATCTTTCTGACCGATTACAATGCCGCCGTTGAAGTCGCACGATGCTGTGATAAGCATATTGAGAGCATCTTCTTCGCGCTCAATCATATTAGGGAATGATGCAAGGTCGCCCAATGTTGCGCCTGTGAGAGCGCACTCAGGGAAGAGAATCATGCGGACATTCTTTGACCTGGCATTTTCAATGCAGTCTGTGATTTTCTGGATGTTCTTGTAAGGGCTGCCGAGGAATACGCGTGGTGTGCACGCCATAACTTTGATTTTTCCTGTCATAAGGCTTGTCTCCTTTATATATTGCTGACGCAATGTGATGTATTTCTTCGAAATATGATATTTTTACTGCATAAAAGTGATGTTCAGCTTCGCTGAGCGATATATTTGCCTTCGGCAAATATTGAGGTGCCTGCAGCGCGATTTGATAGGTTTTCTCTCCCCCCGCCTTTCAGGCACCCCCCTCGTCAGAGGGAGGCGAGAGATTGCAGCGTAGGGGAGCTGCAATCTCTCGCCTCCCTC
>SVKW01000130.1 GCA_015068285.1 Oscillospiraceae bacterium
CATGAATTTCTGGATTGTGAACACCGAGCCGACAAGGCCGATTACAACGCCTGCGAATGTGACCGTCATAAACAGTGTGCCGGAGAAAGCGTCAAACGGCACGACTTCGATGAAGCTTGCCCCTGCAATAAGCCTGTCTGTAATATAATGGTACACAAAATACTGTGCGTAATAGGCAACCACGCCGCTGAAGAAGCCGATTATCGTGCCTTCAACGACAAAAGGCATTCTGATAAAGCTGTTTGTAGCGCCTACCATTTTCATAATTGCGATTTCCTCGCGTCTGTAGAACAGGGCGAGACGGACTGTATTTGCAACGATAAAGAGGGACACAGCGCCTAAAAGGGCGATGAGAGCCATCGAAATGGCATTTACCACATTCTTTATCTGGAGCAGCTTATCGGAGATATCCTTACGGCTAATCGTTTCGCCGACACCTGCGATTTTGCCTATCTCCTTTACAGTATCGCCGTGAAGCGAAATGTCCTTCATTGTTATTTTATAACCATCACGGAGGGGATTATCCTCTCTGAGGTCTTCGATAATATAGGCATCGTCGCCCAGCTCTTCGAGATAATTTTCAAATGCGTCCTCTTTCGGAACAAACTCTACAGTAGCCACATTTTCTATCTTTTTAAGCTGATATTCCAGCTTGACTGCCTCCTCACGAGGAACAGTATCGTCGATATAAACTGCGATTTCGTTCTGGCTTTCAAGATCTTCGATCATTACACCGATGTTATATGCAACGAGAGTAAAACTGCCTGTTATAAGAATACAGGCGGCAAGAACGCTCATTGCGGCAAAGGACATAAAGCCGTTGACGAAAATATTCTTGAAACCTTCGCGGAAGAAGTATACGAGGTTAGTTCTGAGACGTCTGAATTGCGCTTTCATAGTAACCTCCCATCTTATCGCTTATTACCATACCGCCGTCGATGGCGATAACACGCTTGGAGAACTGGTCAACAAGCTCCTTTTCATGTGTGACGACAACAACCGTTGTGCCGAGAGAATTGATTTTTTCAAGCAGCATCATAAGCTCGAGAGAACGGGCAGGGTCAAGGTTACCCGTAGGCTCATCGGCAATGATTACGCTTGGGTTGTTGACGAGGGCGCGGGCTATGGCAACACGCTGCTGCTCACCGCCCGAAAGCTCTGTCGGATATCTTCTCTGCTTATGCAAAAGACCTACAAGCTCAAGCACATAAGGCACGCGCTTTCTTATAACTCTTGAAGGCGCACCGACAGCGCGCATGACAAAGGCAACGTTTTCGTAGACCGTCTTTTTTTCAATAAGACGGAAGTCCTGGAAAACGACACCTATAGTTCTTCTTAAATAAGGGATTTCTTTCTGATGGAGCGAGCCGACATCATAGCCGTTGATATTGACTTTGCCCGAGGTCGGTCTCAGCTCGGCGGCAAGCAGCTTGATTATTGTCGATTTGCCCGAGCCGGACGGACCGACGATAAATGCAAACTCGCCGTCTTCGATAGTCAGCGACACGCCTTTGAGTGCTTTCGTGCCGTTGTCATAGGTTTTAAAGACTTCGCTGATTTTGATCATTTTAGTTGTCCTATCTTGTCTTAGCCGAATCGAGGTACTTCTGAACCATGAGAGCTACCTTGAATGTAACCGCCTTATCGAATTCACGGATGTCAAGACCTGTGATCTTCTTGATCTTTTCAAGACGGTAAACAAGAGTATTTCTGTGTACGAAAAGCTTTCTTGCTGTTTCGGAAAGGTTCAGGTTGTTTTCAAAGAATTTGATGATAGTTGTGAGAGTTTCCTCGTCGAGAGCGTCGATAGCGCCCTTCTTGAAGATTTCAGAGAGGAACATTTCACAAAGTGTTGTCGGAAGCTGGTAGATAAGTCTGCCGATGCCGAGGGAATTGAAGCTCATAATTGTGGAATCGTCGTTGAATACACGTCCTACATCGACAGCAACCTGCGCTTCCTTGAAGGAGCGGGAAACGTCCTTGACGTTAGTTACAACTGTACCGATACCGATGATGTGCTCAAGCTGGAGCTCATCTAAGCTTTCGGATATCTTCTTTGCGATAGCGAGAACTTCCTTCTGGGAGCCGAGCTTGATTTCCTTGACGAAAGCCACCTGGTTTTCCGAGATAGTCACAACAAAGTCTGTCTGCTTGTCAGGATAGAGCTCTCTCACTGTATCGTGGAGAGGAGCAGGCTCGTTTGTCTTGATGATATAGGAAACCCGCTTTATATCCTCTGCGAAGTTCATTTCTCTTGCCTTGATAAAGATATCTGTCGGCAGAATGTTATCAAAGATAACCTTCTTGATGAAGGATTCCTTGTCGTACTTTTCATCGTAGAGATACTTGCTGTTGTTTACGGCGACTGTAACAGCACGGCAAACCACCTTGCTGCCTTCCCCCGTGCCGCCTACGAAAACAGCGTAGTTGATATCTCCGCCGTAGCCTTCGATAAGGCTGTATGTATAGTCCTTGGAAGAGCCGGACTTTTCACCGCTGATAAAGAATGTCAGCGATTCTGTCAGCATACTGCCCTTTTTGTTTTCATCTGTGCAGGCGATGATGCTGCCGTACTGGTCGACAACGCCGATGTCCTCAGAAGACACGCCCTTCATATCTGCGATTATTCCATTAAAAAACTTGGAAGTCATATATTCCACATCCTCTATTTCTGTTTTGTATATTTTGAATAAAAAATAAAATACTGCTATGTTTATTTTAACCTATTTTATTTCAATTTTCAACTATTTTTTACGAAAATTTACAAATAGTTATTTCAGGTACTGCGTTAAAACGCACAGTCATTATCGAAGTGCCGACTCCGCGGCTGACATAGATTTTGCCGCCGTCCGGATTATCGTACATTCCGCCGTAATATTCCAGCGTGCCTTTCGGTGTCCAGAACGGTTTTACAAAGGGCAGGCGCACCTGTCCGCCGTGGGTGTGTCCTGCTGTGAAGAAGTCGCAGTCCTGTACAGTTTCCACGCTTGCAGGCACATGTGCCATGGCAAAGCCGTATGAATTGCCGTCAAACACAAAGCCTTCGCTTCTTTCGCCGAAAATATAGTCGTCAGCGCCGTAGAAGGTTATGCCAAAGTCTGTCGGAAAATCCTCATTCTTTAATATTGTAAAGCCGGACTCCTCCATAATCTCCTTGTAAGCCCACTGAGCCTTTCCGCCGTAGTCGTGATTGCCGTAAACGCACAGCTTGATATCGGCATTCAGGCTGCGGAAGGCATCCTTGATTCTCTCCTTGTCGCCCTGCCAGGTTTCATAATTGTCGTAAAGGTCGCCGAGAAAAAGCACCGCGTCAAGCTTGTGCCCGTTGACCTCCTTTACAGCCCTTTCAAGCTGAGCCTCGTCAAAGCTTTCTTTCAGATGTATATCGGTGAGAATCGCCACCTTTGTGCCGCTTTTTACAAACGGACTTTCAAGCTCAATTTCCTCCGTCACAAGGCGGTATGGCTCGATTCTGAGAGCATAGCCCGCTGTAAGGGCAAAAATCAGCACAAGCGCAAGGAAAAACTTAAATACTTTCAACTTTTCCCTCCTGCACCTCTATGCAAAGGGCAAAAAGCTCTTCTATTCGCTCCTGCTTGCCTTCAAAATAAAGGGCGCCGAACAGAGTTTCAAGACCTGTTGCCGCCAGATATTCGGAAATGTCGGCATTTTTGGACATTGTCTTAGGCTTGGAATTGCGTCCGCGCATATAATACGCCTTTTCCTCCTCGGTCAGCTTATCCATAATACCGTGTATCATTTTGCACTGAGCTCGCGCCGACACGAGATGAACTGTTTTCTGATGGGCAGTCTTTGCCAGAAATATGCCCTGGTTTGCCACATAGCTTCGCGCCATAAGCTCAAAGACACAGTCACCCATGTGGGCGAGGGTGAGCACAGGCATCTGCACCATCTTTTCCTTTTTTATCGGTTGAAATAAAAGTCCCATAATTCCTCTTTCAAAATAAAGTACCAAAAATTATATCATATTTTTGTGCAATTTGCAACATATATTATTTAATCTGATAAAGAAATATTTGTAAACACAGATTTTTTTGTTCAAGTTGACATGGCTCTTACATTTATATATTACGCGCATACATTTAATATTATATATCTGCCCCGATTTGTTCAGTTGTCCTTTATTACGGATAACACCATATACCGCCTCGTAAGTTTTGGCGTTAAATATTAAAATAATGTTAATTTTAGTATTTTATGCGTGTTGCATAGAATACTAAATGCAACTTGCATAACTTAGCTTTTATATTTTATGCGTATTGCATAGAATAAAAAATTATTTTTTGTCAATACTTCTAAAATTAAATTTTTTAGTTTTTTGTTTTAACAATTTGTAAATTCATATATTAAGCCAATGTTAAGCTATTGACTTTTGATTTTTTAGGACTATAATAAAACACACAACCGAACAGGGTTGAAAAAAATAAAGAAAAGGAAAGAGAAAAAACAATGAAAAGATTTGTAGCTCTCACACTTTCAGTTGTTATGATGCTCTCCATGTTCGTTGGCTGCTCCTCCAAGGAAGAAACAACAACAGCTGCTCCTACAACAGAAGCAGGCGGCACAACAGCTGACAACACAACAGTTGCAACAACTGGTGAAGAAAATGTTCGCACAGACTTTATTTATGGTGTTATGAACGACATCGTCGGCTTCGACCCACCAGACTGTAATGACTCCTACTCCAGCGAACTTTTCTCCTATGTTTACGACAGACTCTTCCAGTTTGACGAAAACGGTGAAATCCAGCCAATGCTCGTAGAATCCTACGAACAGCCATCTGACACAGAATTCATCTTCAAGCTTCACGAAGGTGTCAAGTACCACAACGGCGACGAACTCAAGGCTGCTGACGTTGTATGGTCCCTCAACCGCGCAATGCAGAATCCTAAGTCTGTAGCAAACTTCGAAACAGTTGTTTCCATCGAAGAAGTTTCCGATTACGAATTCAAGATCGTAACAGACAAGCCATTCGTTCCACTTCTCCTCAACCTCGCTCACACTCAGACATCCATTCTCCACAGAGCAACAGTTGAAGCTATCGAAGCAGGCGACGGCGTATTCAACGAAACAAACATGATGGGTACTGGCCCAATGATGATCGAGTACTACAAGCCAAACTCCGAACTCAAGCTCGTTCGCAACGACAACTACTGGCAGGGCGCTTGCCGTGCTACATCCATCACACGTAAGGTTATCCCAGAAGCTTCTTCCCTCACAATCGCTCTCGAAGCTGGCGAAATCGACTACATTAACGAACTTAACTCCATCGATATCGCTCGTGTAATGGAAAACCCAGACCTCAAGACAGTTGAAATGGCATCCGCTAACATCGCTTACATGGGCCTCAACACAACAAAGAAGCCATTTGACGATGTACGCGTTCGTCAGGCTCTTCAGTACGCTTCCAACAAGGAATCCATCGTTGAAGTTCTTTACGAAGGCTACGGCGTTCCATGTAACTCCGTATTCCCAACAGTTGGCGTAGCATATAACGATGAACTCGACTCTTACGCTTACGACATCGAAAAGGCTAAGGCTCTCCTTGCTGAAGCTGGCTATGCTGACGGTTTCGAATTCGAAGTAGTTGTTTCCGCTGACATTCGTTCCCGTGCTGCTCAGATTCTCCAGCAGGACTACCAGTCTGTTGGTATCACAATCAACATCGAGCTCATGGACTTCGGCGCAATGCTCGACTACCTCTCCGGTAAGGATCACCAGGCTTGGATTATGTCCTGGTCCGGCGCTACAAACCCTAACTACACACTCACACAGAACTTCCACACAGAATCCGGCGGTGCTACAGGTAACCGTGGCTGGTACTCCAACCCAGAAGTTGACGCTATGATCGAAGAAGCT
>SVKW01000131.1 GCA_015068285.1 Oscillospiraceae bacterium
ATAGAGGACTTGAAATAGTATGGTCGATAGGCTATCTCGGGAAAATCAGACGGGGAAAAATAGTAGGCTGTGCCGTTGTCATCGCAACGCGAATGAAGCCCCTGCTTATACATGGCGACGACCTGCTTTTCAAAAATCATAGTGCATACCTCCCTCAGAGTTGTAGTTTTACTTCAGATATTATACCATTTTATCACATGGATTTTGTGAACAAATGATGAACAAATGGAGTTGATATGGTGCCTGCGGCAGATTGGATAGGCGGGACGTTGACAAGCACCGCACCATACAATTAAATAGACGGGCTACGCCCTACACCCCTCCGCCCCGTTGGGGAAGTAACAAGTAAAAGTGAATAGTGAAAAAGTAAGGAAAATTGTAGGGAATGGTGTCCTCGACATGCCGCAGATAATGTAGGGTGAGGGCTTGTGCGTAGGGGCTGATGCCCACATCAGCCCGCGGGAGCGGCAAGCAGCTCCCCTACGGATTGACTACGAAAGAACGGTTGTAGGGGCGGGTTTCCATGCCCGCCCGCCCCCTACGATTTTGCGGGACGTTGACGAGCACCGTCCCCTACATTTTTCGGGCGGGCATGGAAACCCGCCCCTACGGAACAGTTTTTGTGGGTTATTTTGTAGGGGCGAGCATTGCTCGTCCGCCCCTACGATTTTGCGGGACGTTGTTGAATCCCTCCACCACCATTCGGTGGTCCCCCTCCCTCAAGGTGAATTGACCGAAGGTCAAGAGAGGGTGGCCTGGGCCATTAGGCAAGGGAGGCTTTACCGCACCCTACGGAATTGTGCGCACATAAGAAAAAGCCACTCAAATGAGTGGCTTTTGGATTTTTATAAGGGGTGGAAAGATCCTTCACATTCGTTCAGGATGACATTTCCGGGAACTACTTATTTTCTTCTGCCTGCTTTGCGAGGTCGTTGTAAGCGTCCTTACGGGAGAGGTTGATTCTGCCCTTTTCGTCGATTTCGATGACCTTAACCCATGTCATATCGCCGATGTTTACGGAATCTTCAACCTTTTCTACTCTTCTGTTTTCGAGCTTGGAGATATGAACAAGACCGTCCTTGCCAGGAGCGAGCTCAACGAATGCGCCGAAGTTCATGATGCGAACAACCTTGCCGTAGAACATCTGGCCAGGGATTGGATCGAGAACGATAGCTTCAACAGCAGCCTTAGCGCGGTTGATGTCGTTCTGGTTGATAGCTGCGATTGTAACAGTACCGTCGTCCTGAATATCCATCTGAGTATTTGTGTCAGCTGTGATCTTCTGAATAACAGAGCCGCCCTTACCGATAACGTCACGGATCTTGTCTGGGTCGATCTTGAACTGAACTGTCTTTGGAGCCCATGGAGAGAGTTCCTTGCGTGGTTCTGGGATTGCTGGGAGCATGATTTCGTCGAGAATATCGTAACGAGCATTTCTTGTCTTTTCGAATGCTTCGCGGATGATTTCCATTGTAAGGCCGTCGCACTTGATGTCAACCTGGATAGCTGTGATACCAGCCTTTGTGCCGCCTACCTTAAAGTCCATATCGCCGAAGAAGTCTTCGATACCCTGAATATCTGTGAATGTGATGTGTCTGTCGCCTTCAACAACAAGACCGCAGGAGATACCGGCTACAGGAGCCTTGATTGGAACACCAGCGTCCATAAGAGCAAGTGTGGAGCCGCAGATGGAGCCCTGAGATGTGGAGCCGTTGGAAGAAACAACTTCGGAAACAAGGCGGAGTGCGTATGGGAATTCTTCTTCGGAAGGAATTACAGGAACGAGAGCGCGTTCTGCAAGTGCGCCGTGACCGATTTCGCGGCGGCCAGGTGTTCTGGATGGCTTTGCTTCGCCAACGGAATAGCCTGGGAAGTTGTAGTGGTGCATATATCTCTTGGACTTTTCAGGGAAGATTGTATCGAGTTCCTGAGCGTCACGGAGTGTGCCGAGTGTAACTGTTGTGAGAACCTGTGTCTGACCTCTTGTGAAAAGACCGGAACCGTGAACTCTTGGGAGAATGCCGACTTCTGCTGCGAGAGGACGAACTTCTGTGAGGCTTCTGCCGTCAACACGCTTGCCTTCGTCGAGGATGTAACGGCGAACTACGAACTTCTGGAGCTTGTAGAGGCATTCTGCAAAGATTGCTTCGCTTTCTGGGTACTTTTCAGCGAAGTGTTCGTTGATCATTGCGCCGATTTCAGCGATTCTTTCGTCACGAACTGTCTTGTCATCTGTGAGGACTGCTTCGCGAACCAGCTGGTGTGCGAAATCCTTGATGTCGTTGTAGATTTCTTCAGGAACAGCCTTGGATTCGAATGTGAACTTTTCCTTGCCGATTTCCTTCTGGATGCCTTCGATGAAGTCAACAAGCTTTACATTTTCAGCCTGACCGATTTCAACAGCCTTGAGCATCATTTCGTCCGGGAACTGCTTTGCGTCAGCTTCGATCATAACGATCTTTTCTCTTGTACCGACAACATAGAGGTTGAGCTGGCTGCGTTCAAACTGTTCAGCAGTTGGGTTGATAACATAAGCGCCGTCTACGAAGCCCATGTGAACACCGCCGATAGGGCCGTTCCATGGAATGTCGGAGATGGAGATAGCAACCGATGTACCGATCATAGCTGCGATTTCTGGGGAGCAGTCTGGATCAACGCACATAACTGTTGCGGAGATAACAACGTCGTTTCTCATATCGGATGGGAAGAGAGGACGGATTGGACGGTCGATAAGGCGGGAAGCGAGGATAGCCTTTTCGCTTGGTCTGCCTTCACGGCGCATAAAGCTGCCTGGGATACGGCCTACAGCGTAGATTCTTTCTTCAAAGTCTACGGAAAGTGGGAAGAAGTCGATGCCGTCACGTGGAGCAGCGGAAGCTGTAGCTGTTACGAGAACAACTGTGTCGCCGTAGCGAACCATGCAGGAGCCGTTAGCAAGACCTGCAACCTTGCCTGTTTCAACAACGAGCTTGCGGCCTGCGAGCTTTGTTTCAAAGACACGGTACTTGTCAAATGTCATGTGTTTCATTTTAGTTTTCCTTTCTGTTTTTGTTGATTCTGGCGTCGAGCGCCTTGTCTTGCCGGAAAACCTAATGTACAATTTGCAAAGCACAAGAGTGATAGGTGATTGGATAGGACGGGCTGCGCCCTACACCTCATCCACCGCTAATCGCGGTCCCCCTTCCCCTCGAGGGGAAGGCTATCATGCTTTCCGAATTATACATTCAAGTATTCCGGATGGTTAGAGAATGAATTGCATCAAAGATGCATGAATTGAAATCATAGATTTCATGAATTGATACTGCGTATCATGAATTGTTTGTTTCACAAACATTAAGGAGTGACTTCGTCACATTTATTAAGATATTCTCTCCCCCCGTCACTATGTGACACCCCCCTCGTCAAAGGGAGGCAAGAAATCAGCACAGTCTGCAACTCGGCTCCATCAGACGAGGGAGCTGGCAGCCGTAAGGCTGACTGAGGGAGTGAACTTATCCAATAGCGCCGCAGGCACCTTAATGCACCGCAGGTGCAATTCATGTGCGAAGCACAATTCATGGCGAAGCCAATTCATGCGTTTACGCAATTCATTCAGTTAAATATGCCTGCATATTTAACTAAAGAGGTGACAGTTCTGCCACCTCTTAATTTGCAGTCGCTGATTAAATCAGAGCATTTTCAGCGGTGAGATATTTTTTTCGTCAGAACGGATAAAAGCCGCAGGCAAGGCTTTGTGCCTTAACGAGGATTTTTAGCCGTAAATGACGGAAAAAGAGCCACCGATAAAAATGTTAAGATTTAATCGGCGGCTGCTAAAAAAAATTACTTACGGAGACCGAGCTTTTCGATGAGTGTTCTGTAACGTTCGATGTCTGTTCTCTGGAGGTATGCGAGGAGCTTACGACGCTTACCAACCATCTTGAGGAGACCGCGCTGAGAGTGGTTGTCCTTGTGGTGAACCTTCATGTGCTCTGTGAGTTCGTTGATACGAGCTGTGAGAACAGCTACCTGTACTTCTGGGGAACCTGTGTCGCCTTCGTGTACTGCGTATGTCTTGATAATTTCTGTCTTCTTGTCCTTGAGGATCATGGTAATTTACACCTTTCTTAATTAAATATTGCCTATGGCGAAGCTGAAAGCCGGTGTGGTCAATCGGCTGCGCACACGGTGAGAATATAATAACACATTTTACTGAAAATGTCAATAGCTTTATTGCCAAATGCACAATCTGAAAGCCACTCCAATAGCCTCCCCTGTGCAAGGGGAGGTGTCACACGAATGTGTGACGGAGGGGTTGTAACCCTGATTGCTCGCCCTAACAGCACAATCCCTGTAGGGTGCGGCGCCCTCGACGCACCGCGGTGTTCAAGATGTGGTGTCACGATCAAACAATGCGGGCGGGCATGGAAACCCGCCCCTACAATACAGTCCACAAAAACCGTTCCGTAGGGGAGCTGCTTGCCGCTCCCGACCCATCCAATCCGTCGGACGAGCAGTGCTCGCCCCTACGCACAAGCCCCTGCCTTTCCCTTGAGGGTAGTGAAACGGCGACCGCGGTGTTGAATGACAGCCCAGTGGGCTGTCAGACCCGCGGCGTGACCGAGCCGCAGCGAGACAGGATGGCGCGGCAACGCCGTGACGGAGAGGTAAAACCCTATCCAATCCATCGCAGATACAATACAACTCCCCTCCTTGACATCACATATAACATATATTATACTTTAATTATAAACCACGCGAAAGGAGCCGCCTATGAAACGCACCCTTGCCATTCTGTTCATTCTCACGATTATTTTCTCCATGACAGCCTTCGCCAATTCAGCAGAGCCACCGGGAATCACAATAATCGTCACAAATCCGCCGAAAGACCTTGCCATTTCAATAGATAACCCCACTGATGAATATAATCCCAGCTCTTTCCGCCAGACCAGCAAGCTTTGGGAGACCTACTATCATCTCTATTACAGCAATGCCTTAGCGATTGAAGGCAAGCTTTACGCCTGTGAGTTTATAATAAGCTACAACGGTGAAAACCACACCATTCCGATGCCTTCGGATATATTGCCGCTCTCCAGTTACAGCAATGTGCTGACACTCGACCTTGATGACCATACAATAGCAGTTTACGACAACCCGATGCGTACATATATGCTTGTTGCCCTGCGTGTTGCACTTACGCTTCTTATCGAAAGCTTTGTATTTTTCACCATGTTTGGCTACCGCAAACGCTCGAGCGCAATAGTTTTCTTTGTCACCAATATTGCCACCCAGACCTTCCTCAACGCCATGTTCACAGGTCCGAATCTGGGCACCTACTGGACTATCGGCTACTTCTTCGTCGAGCTTGTCGTTTTCGCAGCCGAAATGCTGGTTTATGCGGTATTTCTCCATGAACAGAGCAGAAAAACCGCCGTCAGCTGCGCTCTGCTTGCCAATTTCGTCAGCCTTTTCATAGGCGGCGCGCTGATAAGCTACCTGCCGATATAAATTGAAATTATAGGTAATAGCGAAAAATGAATCCAAAAACAGCCTGTCATTCTGAGCAAACGCGAAGAATCTTTCCATCCCTGCACACAAGCCAAGGTGTTGCTCCGCAACGAATTAAATAAACGGTATGTCGCAAGCGCCATCCCCTACAAAATAGTCCCATAGCCTCGCCCTCTTTAGAGGGAGAGGTGGCTGACGAATGTCAGACGGAGAGGGTGCTATTTAATAGCCCAATATGCCGTAGGCACACCTTGTAAAATGGGGTTTCCAAAGGGGTGACAACCCC
>SVKW01000132.1 GCA_015068285.1 Oscillospiraceae bacterium
TTTTCAAGAGAACCGCCGTTTACGCCGATTCTGATAGGAAGTCCTCTTTCCTTACAAGCCGCAACAACCTCGCGGACCTTGTTTATGTCGCCAATATTGCCCGGATTGATACGAATCTTATCTGCGCCGCCTTCAGCAGCCATAATCGCAAGACGATAGTCAAAATGAATATCAGCAACAATAGGGAGCTTGGAAGCCTTTCTTATTTTTGCAAAATTGATTGCGCCTTCTTCATCAGGCACAGCAAGGCGAGTGATCTGACAGCCTGCATCGTACAGCCTGTCGATCTGCTTTATTGTATTTTCCACATCATAAGATGGGATGTTGCACATTGATTGAATGGCAACGGGGTGTCCTCCGCCGATAAGGACACCCCCGATATTTAATTCTTTCGATTTTCTTCTCATTTTTAACCTCTTATAAGTCTTAAAACGTCATTAAAAGTTACAAATACGAACAAACCTAAAAGTAATACCATGCCGATCAGGTTGAGATATGCCTCATATTTTGGCTTGATCGGCTTTTTTGTTATCATTTCCCACAGAATAAGAACACACTTGCCGCCATCGAGAGCAAAGAACGGAAGCATATTTACAACTGCAAGATTTATCGAAAGGAATGCAACAAAATACCACATATCAGCCATCGAGCTTTCAGCACGCTCACTGATTTCATTTGTAATACCTACTGCACCCATCATATCGGAAGTCTGCACATTTCCTGTGACCATATACTTCAGGCTCACATAAACAGACTGTACAAAGCTTGCCGAATTATTGAATGTTTCCTTGATTTTATCTGTAAAGCTTAATTCCTTTACTCCAAAGCTAAATCCGTATCTTGGGGTAGTTTCATCACCGAAAATTTTCTTTTCGAGGGCAAGATCGTCATACTTGATTTTTTCGCCATCTCTGATGATGGTGAAATCATAAGTACCGTCTTTGTTCAGACCAAGACCGGAAGAAAGATCGTTATAAGTGAATACATGGAAGTCGTCAACTTTTTTGATTACGTCACCGACCTGGAAATATTCCCCATATTCAAAGTCAGGTTCAAGGAATGTAATTTCCGGAGCTATAGTTGTTTCAGCAGGAAGCATAATGAAAAAGATAATTACAATCCCCAGAAGGAAATTCATAAATGCGCCTGCAATACAGACCAGAAGTCTGTTTATTGGCTTTGCAGAAAGGAAGCTGCCTTCCAGCTCTTCTTCTGTCGGCTCAGTATCGTCTTCTGAAATCTCACCCTTCATCTCAACTGCACCGCCAAAAGGAATAATTCTTATAGCGTACAGTGTCTCACCTATCTGCTTTTTTATAAGTGCAGGACCGAAGCCTATAGAAAATGAATTAACTACAATTCCGGATGCCTTTGCCACCGCAAAATGTCCTAGTTCATGGATAAAAATAAGCAGTCCGAAAACTAAAATTGCTAAAAGTATGCTCAATTTATTACCTCATAATATAACTGTTTACACAGGCTCTTGCCTGCTTATCACTTTCAAAAATATCATTGATATCAGGATTTTCGATATATTCAACATTGTCGTAAGCGTATTTTACGCAGTTGTAAATATCGAGGAATCCGATTTTATCATTTAAGAATAATTTTACAGCTTCTTCATTTGCACCGTTTATGACAGCGCCGCTGTTGCCCCCTCTTGAAACAGAGTCCATACAAAGCTGGAGACATCTGAATGTTTCAAGATCAGGTTCATAGAAGCTCATCTTGCCTATTTCGGCAAGCTTAAGCTTTCTGTATGGAATCTCAACTCTGTTCGGATAGGAAATCGCATAAGAAATAGGCAGACGCATATCCGGATTGGAAAGCTGAGCTATCACATTGCCATCTTTGAACTCGACCGCAGAATGAATAATGCTTTCGCGGTGAACAACAACTTCAATCTGTTCAGGTTTAAGATCAAAAAGCCAGATTGCTTCGATGAACTCAAATCCCTTATTCATAAGGGTTGCGCTGTCGATAGTAATCTTATTGCCCATATTCCACGAAGGATGCTTGAGGGCATCAGCCGCTTTCATGCCTGTAAGCTCCTCTGCCTTCTTGCCAAAAAACGGTCCTCCAGATGCTGTAAGGATGACCGATTCAATTTCACCGTGCTTACCCGACTGCATCGACTGAAACATTGCAGAATGTTCAGAATCGACAGGAGTAATTTCACATCCGTACTGCTTTGCCATAGGCATAACTATACTGCCGGCACAGACAAGACTCTCCTTATTTGCAAGAGCAAGTCTTTTCGCATGTTTTACAGCAGCAATAGTGCCTTTGAGACCTGCAATACCGACGATGGAATTGAGTACGATATCATTCTTATCAAGAGAAGCAACAGTTTCAACGCCTTCTTCTCCCCAAAGTACCTTAATATCAGGATACTTCTCCTGCAATAATTTTGCATCAGTTTCTGATGAAATCACGGCATATTCCGGCTTGAATTCTTCAATCTGCTGCATAAGCAAATCAAGATTTCTGCCGGCTGTCAGTGCAACAATATTGTAATTACAGCTCTTTGCCACCGACAAAGCCTGTGTGCCGATAGAGCCTGTCGAACCTAAAATTGTAATATTCTTCATAATTCCTCTGTTACATTATACCCAAAGATCTGAGAACCAATTCAACAAATGGCGCTGCAAGCATAACACTGTCGAATCTGTCAAGTACACCGCCATGGCCTGGGAAAAGATTACTGAAGTCCTTTACCCCATTCAATCTTTTAAGAAGAGACATGGAAAGGTCACCAATCTGCGCGATAACAGAGCCGAATGCGCCCATAAGCACAAGAGTCATTGTTGGAATGCTGATTTCCTTGAAAAGCAAGGAAACGAGAAATACGCCGAGAACACCACCGAGGATGCCACCGACAGAACCTTCCACTGTCTTTTTAGGGCTGATTTTTGGGCAGAGCTTATGCTTACCGAAGTGGATGCCAAACTGCTGTGCCATAATGTCTGTGCACCATGCCATAGCAAATGGGAGAAGCACAACCACCATGCCTTCTTCGGCAAGAATGAGAATCTTCATAACCGAAGAAAGAAGTGTTGTAACGCCGAATACACCTATGTAGCTCTCCAGGACTCTGCCAAGATTGAACTTGATTTTCTTGCTGAATGCAAAAATCACCATAACCGCTGTGTATACAGCCGCCATAATAAGCATTGTTTCAAATCCAAGATGAACAACTGTCACCGGAATCATTGCGCCCATTAACGCAGAAATTGCGAGATAAAGCTTGTTCTTGCCCATCTCGCTGTTAATATGGATTGCTTCATAAGAAGCTATACCGCAGAGAAGCGAAAATACGCCGATAATACCTTCAACAGGCAGACAGTAGACAACTATAAAGAAAATGATGATGCCCACAACGCCTGTAATCACTCTCTGTTTCATTTTACCTATATTCCTCCGAATCTTCTTTTTCTTTTCTGGAAGCTGATAATAGCTTTATTCATTTCTTCCTCATTCATATCAGGCCACAGGGTTTCTGTGAAATAAAACTCACTGTAAGCACACTGCCACAACAGGAAGTTGGATATTCTCTGCTCCTTGCCCGGTCTGATTATAAGATCAGGGTCCGGAGTATCTTTGGAATAAAGATAGGATGAAATGAGTTTTTCTGTAATATCCTCCGGCTTTACACCATCTTTTACAATTGCCTGTACAGCTCTTGTGATCTCATCTCTGCCGCCATAATTAAGGCACACATTTACAGTAAGACCTGTACAACCCTTGGAGATTTCATCTGTCTTTTTTATAAGGTCCTTAAGCTCGTCGGAAAGTGGAGTCTGATCTCCAAAGAAGCAAAGACGAATATTCTTTTCAGCCATATCGGAAATTGCTTCGAGAAGGTATTCCTTAAGAAGCTTCATAATTGCAGAAACTTCTTCTTTTGGTCTCTTCCAGTTTTCGGTGGAAAAAGCATAAACAGTAAAATACTTTACGCCGATCTCATTAAGATATTCAGATATTTTTCTGAAGGCTTCACTGCCCGCTTTATGTCCTACTGTTCTTGGCAGACCTTTGGAACTTGCCCATCTGCCGTTGCCGTCCATAATTGCGGCAATATGAACAGGAAGATTTTCCATATCAGGCTTTTCAATTCCTTTTCTAATAATCATAACATATTCCTTTTAAAACTATATTAGGCGGACAAAGTCCGCCTAACACAACTTAGATTTCAGAAAGTTCCTTTTCCTTCTTAGCTACTTCACCGTCAATTTCCTTGCAGATCTTATCTACCATATTCTGGACTTCCTTTTCTGCATCCTTAAGGTCATCTTCTGTGATTTCGCTCTTCTTCTTCATATCCTTGAACTTATCCATTGCATCTCTGCGGATATTTCTTGCAGCAACCTTAGCTTCTTCACCATACTTGTGAACCATCTTGATAAGTTCCTTTCTTCTTTCCTCTGTGAGAGGTGGGAAGTTAAGGCGGATAACCTTACCGTCGTTCTGTGGTGTGATGCCGATATCGGAAGCAAGAATAGCCTTTTCGATAAGCTTAACAGCACTTGCATCCCATGGCTGGATCATAAGTGTTCTTGGCTCCGGAACAGAGATAGAACCGATCTGATTGATAGGCATTGTGGAGCCGAAGTATTCAATTGTAATCTTATCTAAAACGCCTGGATTTGCACGACCTGCTCTGATAGTTGTGAACTCATGCTTGAGAGCGGCAACTGTCTTATCCATTTTTTCACCATAAACTTTGTAATCGTCCTTATTCATACGAAGAACCTCCTGTTATTATATTATTTTATTACGGTGTGGTTTAAATTATTAACTATTTTGCTTTGACAACTGTACCGATCTTTTCACCCATAAGAACACGCTTTACATTGCTTGTGTCCTTGAGAGCAAATACGATGATTGGAATCTTGTTGTCCATAGAGAGCGAAGTTGCTGTAGAGTCCATAACCGCAAGGCCTCTGTAGAGAACTTCGTTATATGTAATTTCATCGATCTTTTCGGCTGTCGGATCCTTGTTAGGGTCTGCTGTGTAAACGCCATCGATGTTCTTTGCAAGAAGAATAGCTTCTGCTCCGATTTCAGCTGCGCGGAGAGCTGCTGCTGTATCTGTAGAGAAGAATGGGTTACCTGTGCCGCAAGCGAAGATAACAACACGCTTCTTTTCAAGATGTCTGATAGCCTTGCCTCTGATATATGGCTCTGCTACCTTGACCATATCAATACCTGTCTGTACTCTTACAGGGACATCCATATTTTCAAGAACATCTGCGAGAGCAAGAGCGTTGATAGTTGTAGCAAGCATACCCATATGGTCTGCTCTTGTACGTTCAATACGTCCGCCGCCGTCCTTGACGCCTCTCCAGAAATTACCGCCGCCAACGACAACGCCGATTTCTGCGCCGATTTCAACACAGTCCTTGATAGCCTGCGCTACCTTGCCCACGACATCAAAGTCAAGACCAAAACCGCGTTCACCGCCAAGAACTTCACCGCTGATCTTTAAAAGTACTCTCTTGTATTTTGGTGTATCCATAATATTTCCTCTCTATTTATCGGGTAGCTTAGGCTTCCCCACAATTTATCCTTATAAATTATACCATAAACATTAAAAGATTTCCATAGTTTACAGACATTATTTCATAATTTTTTTCAAATATTTGCCTGTGTATGATTTATCGCACTGAGCGACCTCTTCCGGTGTACCCTGAGCAACTATCATACCGCCCTTGTCGCCGCCTTCCGGACCAAGATCAATGATATGGTCTGCCGTCTTGATTACATCGAGA
>SVKW01000133.1 GCA_015068285.1 Oscillospiraceae bacterium
ATGGATAATTACGACGGCGAAATCGCTATCATCGGCACACCTGCTGAAGAAGGCGGCGGCGGTAAGATCCATATTCTCAATAACGGCGGCTTTGACGGCTATGAATATGCTCTTATGATGCACCCATCTTCGGGCGAAAGAGGTCTTGTCAACCGCGGCGGCCGTGCTGCAACTTCTGTTTATGTTGAATTCTTCGGCAAGGCAGTTCATTCCTCTGCTCCTGCTCACGGCATCAACGCTCTCAACGCAATGATCAAGCTGTTCAACAACATCGACATGATGCGTCCTACATTCCATCCGCAGAACAATGTAAACGGCATCATCGAAAAGGGCGGCTCGGCAGCCAACGCTATCCCTGATTACACAAAGGCTCACTTCTCTCTCCGCGCTGAAACTCTCATCGAGCTCAAGAAGCTGGCTGAATGCATCAAGAAGTGCGCACAGAATGCGGCTGACTTTGTAGGCGCCAAGTACGAAGTAACTGTCGGCGATATGTACGCTGAACGCTATCCAAACCTTCCAATGTGTCTTGCTTTCAAGGCTAACTGCGAAGAGCTCGGTATGCCTATGGACGTTGCAAAGCCGGGCGGAATGTACGGCTCCTCCGATATCGGCAATGTTTCCATCAAGATGCCTGCTATCCACGACTATATCCCACTCTGCGACGACGGCATCCCAAGCCATAACAGAGCTTACACAGAGCAGACAGACAAGCCACGCGCAGACGCAATCTGTCTCCTCGGCGCAAAGGCTATCGCAATGACAGTCATCGACATCCTCGAAAAGCCTGAATTCAGGGAAGAAATCTACAAGTACTTTAACGAACAGATTCCTGCTGAATATAAGGAATAATTGAACATAACAAAAGCCACCCATTTGGGTGGCTTTTTTATTTTAATATTCGGGATGAAGATAGCTTGTGTCTTTTCCGACAAGCTGATATGTAAGCTCATCTGTTTTTTCAGCAAAGTAATCTTTATTGAAAGCTTCCTTCTTCAAGCTGCCGTCTGAGTTTGTCAACGATTCATAGTATGCTCTCATGGCGGCTTCAACCTCTTTCAGGAAATGGAACTCGTCAGGCTCCAGTTCTTCACCTGCCCACATCTTATCGGCAAACTCATTGTATCTTGCAGATACATATTCCAAGGCTACCGAAGGCATATATTCACACTTTGAAAAGAAGCCTGTTTTATGCCATAAAATATTGTATTTGAGCACATTTTCGTAGATTTCAAAGCTTTCGCCCATCTGTCTCAAAGCGTGATGGAACACCGAATGTCCCTCTCCGCTGCCATCTTCAAGATACATTTTCAAGCCGTCTGCAATGGCAAGCGATTTCGGCAGCGTGGTGTCGAGAAAAACTTCCTTATTTTCACTGTATATTGCCGCTTCAAAGCCTATCTGCACAATAAAGGCGGCTATTATGATAATAAAAACCAAGTTTAAGTATTTTTTCATACACGCCTCCTTATATTGACATAATAAATGTTTTTTTAATTATAACATATCGGAAGTTTTCTTGTCAATATATATGTAAAGCCACCCAAGTCGGGTGGCTTTTATTGTGCAGACAACCCCTCCACCGCTAAACGCGGTCCCCCTCCCCTTGCACAGGGGAGGCAAAAATGAGAGAAAACTATTCCTCATACTCCGTTTTCTTTACAAACAGGCTTGCGAAGAAGATAAGGGCGCCGAGAGTGGAAAGTCCCACGCAGATTTTCACCGAAGTATAAGCGCCGAAGGCTTCCATTACAAGTCCGCCGACGAAATTGCCCATTACTGCGGCAATTGCGCCTACAAGACCGCCGATAAGGCTGATGGCTGTCGTTGTGATTTTCTTAGGCGTGATACTGCTCATATAATAGACCAGCGACGGCACATATACGCCGTAGGAAAGCCCCTGTGTAAGCTGTGCCATCTGCAGCCAGAATACGTTTGGCGCAAGCAGCATTGAAAGATTTCTCACTGTGAACATCGAAAGACCAAACAGCATTATATGCTCGATTTTAAACCATTTCCTGTACTTGTTAAAGCCCCATATGAACGGGATTTCGCTGAGCGCCATAAGGAAAATGCCTGTGCCCATCTGCCCTACTGTGCCGCCTTTAAGGTCGATAAGCACGGGATAGAAGCTGGAAACAAAGCGCATACCGATGTTTATGAACATAAATCCTGCAAGGAACATCATATATTTCTTATTATGGGAAAGGATTTTCAGCGCCTGAAGCATTGAAATATTGGATTTTTCCTTGGTTTTGTCACGCTTGTTGGCAAGAGGCACTTTTGAGATAGGAATTATTGTGAGAATTGTGATGCCGTGGAGAATTGCGTGGAAAAGGAACATATATTCAAGGCCGATTATATCGAAAATCTCGCCGAAAAGGAGGGCGGCAAGGGCATAGCCCAATGAGCCGCAGGAGCGGACGAAGCCGAAGTTGATTGCACCGAAGTGCTCGCCCAGTTTAACGCTCCACATATCGGAAATCGGGAAGCCCGGATATTCAAGCAGGGCTAAAAGGACGACAGATGCGGCAACGATGACAGGAATGCCGACGCTCCACGGAATGAAATAGCCGACAGGGATTGCAAGACCGCAGATAAAGAGCATAAGATACTTTGTCGGCACAAAGGTTTCGCTGATATAGCCGAAAAGCGGCTGGACGACCATATTTAAAAGGGCGCACAGCGTCATAACCAGACCCACATAGCCCGATTCGTAGCCCATCATATTGAGATAGGACACTATAAAGCCGAAAGAAAGGCAGTAAGCCGCGTTATAGAAGAAGAAATAAAGCGGCATAAAGATGTTATTCTTGAGATTTTTCATATCAATACCCCTGTAGGAGCCGCTGATTATATCTGAGTGCATTCAGCAGCAAGTTATTTTTTTGCCAGAATGGCTAAAAGCCGCAGGCAATACTGTATGTATTAACGAGGATTTTTAGACATAAATGGCATAAAAAGAGCCGCTGATGAATGTGCTATTGATTTAATCAGCGGTTCCATTACGTTAGGAAAATTTTAGCATAATAAATGTAATGTGTCAATAAAATGGGAGGGGATATTTGTGTGCCTGCAAATTAAATCTCCCGCTAACGTTCTTTCCTTTCAAATCTTACATAAATTTTACATTTCTGCCTTAAAAATGGCTGAATATTTTACATTGGATGTGATATAATGTGTATGGTAAAAAAGAAGTAAAGAATTAAGACTCATCCCACAGGAGGTATTGAGAAAATGAACAATGTAAGAAAGACAAAAATCATCTGCACACTTGGCCCTGCAACTGACGACAAGAATGTGCTCAAGAGCCTTATGCAGGAGGGCATGAATGTTGCCCGCCTTAATTTCAGCCACGGCACTCAGGCCGAACAGGCTCAGCGAATTGCTCTTGTCAAGGAATGCCGCGAAGCCCTCGACCTTCCAATCGGCATTCTGCTCGACACAAGAGGACCTGAAGTGCGCGTTAAAACCTTTGAAAATGGCAGAATCGTGCTTAACGAAGGGGATATTTTCACTCTCACAGGCGAAGAAGTTATCGGCAATGAACAGCGTGTTTCGGTGACATTCCCACAGCTTGCCCAGAATATGACTGTCGGAACAAGAGTTCTCATTGACGATGGGCTCATCGGCATGGAGGTTATCGAGGTCAGGGGCGCTGATGTAATCTGCAAGGTGCTTAACGGCGGCGAAGTCAAGGACAGGAAGTCGATAAACATTCCGGGCATTCGCCTTAATATGCCTTATATCAACGAAAAGGACCGTGAGGATGTTATTTTCGGCATTAAAAACGGCATTGATTTTGTAGCGGCTTCTTTCGTCAGAACTGCTGACGATGCCCGCGAAATGCGTAAGCTTCTTGATGAAAACGGCGGCAAGGACATTGAAATCATTGCAAAAATTGAAAACCGCGAAGGCGTTGACAATGCCCTTGAGATTCTGAAAATCTGCGACGGCATTATGGTTGCACGAGGCGACCTCGGCGTTGAAGTGCCATTCTATGAACTGCCTGAAATCCAGAAAAATCTCGCAGACCTCTGCCTTAAGATGGGCAAGAAGTGCGTGACTGCAACACAGATGCTCGATTCTATGATTAAAAATCCTCGCCCTACAAGAGCAGAAGTTTCTGACGTTGCTAATGCTGTATTCGACCACACATCGGCTGTAATGCTTTCGGGCGAAACAAGCATCGGCAAGTACCCTGTTGAAACTGTACGCGCTATGGTGCAGATTGTTAAGAATGCCGAAAGCAATATCGACTACACAAACAAGCACATCGGCAAGCTTTATGATACAAACGATGTTACATCGGCGATTTCCCATGCGACAGTAAGCTCAGCTCACGACCTTGATGCGGCGGCTATTATTGCTGTGACAACATCGGGCTATACTGCAAAGATGGTTTCGTCATACCGTCCGCAGACAAGAATTATCGGCGGCACCTCGAGCCGCAGAGTGTATTATAAACTCTCACTTTCATGGGGTGTAACACCGATGATGATGGCAATGAAGATGGAAAGCGAGCCGCTCTGGAGCGCTGTGCTTATGAAGGCTGAAGCTATGAATTATATAAAGAAGGATGACCTTGTGGTGCTGACAGCCGGCCTGCCAATCGGCATCCCCGGCACAACAAACACATTGAGAATCGTCAAGATTGATTAGTATATAAAGTTAAAGCCACCCATCTGGGTGGCTTTAGTATTATTCGCGATAAAAACAATCGTCTTTCCACTTATATGGATTATTTTCGATATACTCTGCTGTTTTGAGATAATCCTCTTCACCGCGGATAATATGGTCATTTGAACGACTTTGCCATATATTTACACCAATTTGTCTTCCTGTAAATCTTTTAAATGTACCTACAAAATCAGAAACTACAGAATTCGTAGGGACCGACCTCCCGGGCGGTCCTTTTCTTTCCATTATGCAAATCAGCAGATGTATATGGTTAGGCATAATTACATATTTATCTATTTTTATATGGCTATAAAAGTCACTCATATATTTAAGCTGCTCATTGACAACCATTCCCCACTCTGTGAATATTATTTTCGGACCGCCAAGGATGTCGGTCCCTACAATATCACACAGTAGCTTCTCTTTATTTTTGGTGCATATTGTAATAAAATACCACCCTGGAGTACTATAATCATAGTCTTTAAGGCGTATAGTTTTTCTTTCTGGCAGTTTCATTTTATTCCACCGATTTGAGGGATGATACCATATCGACTTTTTTCAGGCGCTTATACATTGCGCGGTCGACGATAAGGGTGAACACCATTGTCAGGGCGCCTGCCCACAGGTATGTGTCCCATCTTATAGCCGGATTGAACATTACCATATCAACTTCGGCGGTAGCTACGATAAACCGCAGGAATGGAATACCGAGGGCAAGACCTGCCAGCATACCCATAAATGACGAAATGAAGCTTTCGCGGGAAACATAGCTTGAAACCTCGTTATCGTAGAAGCCGAGGACTTTAATCGTGGCGATTTCTCTGATTCGCTCCTCAACATTGATGTTGGCAAGGTTATACAGCACAACAAATGCCAGAGCGCCTGCCGCAACGATGATAACGATTACGATATAATTGAGGCTGCCTACAAGCTCACGGAATTTGTTGCCGCTTTCCTCGCTGAAGCCCATACCGAGAATGTTGTTGTTTTCGAGCAGACGGGATGCAAAGGCATCATGGTCGCAGTCTTCACTCAGTTCAAGCAGGAAGGCA
>SVKW01000005.1 GCA_015068285.1 Oscillospiraceae bacterium
TCGCAGAATGACGTAGTCTTTCAAGCTCAGCATTCACATCTGAATCTTTTTCGATATATGTGTCTGTCGACGGAATATAAGCTTCCGGCTGGAAGTAGTCATAGTAAGATACAAAAAACTCTACCGCATTATCAGGAAAAAATTCTCTGAATTCGGTACAAAGCTGAGCCGCAAGCGTTTTATTATGTGTAAGCACAAGCGTAGGGCGCTGAACCTTTTCAATGATATTCGCCATTGTGAACGTCTTACCGGAACCTGTAACACCGAGCAGCGTCTGTTCTTCCATTCCGAGATTTACACCCATTGCAAGCTTCTCGATGGCATCGACCTGGTCGCCCGCAGGCTTATATTCGGATTTTATTTTAAAATCTGACATTTTTCTGCCTCCAGTTCGGGTATGAATCGGCATAAGAAACATAGTCCTTATCGCCTACAATAATGTGGTCATAAAGCTCTATACCCAAGGCTTCAAGACCATTCTTAATCATATAAGTTACGCTGTTGTCTGCTTCTGACGGCAACGGCACTCCACCAGGATGGTTATGTGAAATAATTACACCTGCCGCATTGCAGAAAAGGGCTGTCTGTGCTATTTTTCGCACATTTATTTCAACTGAATTAAAGCTTCCTCTGTGGATAAGCTCACACTTTATAACCTTTGCTTTGGCATCGAGACAGGCTATGTAAACGCATTCCTCTCTTTCGCCGATGAAGCGCGGAAGGAAAAACTCTCCTGCAGCTTTTGAGCTGTTGAGAAATGCCGCTTTATGCTCATCTGTAAGATAACGCTTGGCTATGGCTGGCATAAGCTTGATGAATGCCGCAGAGTTTTCACCCATCCCTTCGATTGTCATCAGTTCTTCAATCGACGCCTCAAACACAGCCGATATAGAGCCAAAGTGTTTTATAAGTCTATGACCTATTTCATTGGTGTCCTTTCTCGGAATTGCATAAAACAGCAAAAGCTCAAGGACATTATGGTCTTCAAAGCCTTCGAGACCTTTTTCCAGAAATCTGTTTTTCAATCTTTGTCTGTGATTTTTATGTAATTCTTCCATAGCGCAATTTCCATTCTTTGTAAATAATTCGTATATATGGACACTTCGTTTATACTCAGGAATAATTATTTTTTCAAATCTTTGTTCCCATCTTTTATTATAATAAATTTCTGCTCACTCTGTCAACATAATAAGGCAGATTTTATCATATATATTTTTGACCAGCTACTTTAAAATGGAGGTTGTTATGAAGCGAATATTATTACTTGTTTTTATGTTTTTATCTGTATCTTTTACCTCTTCTGCCCTGACACAGGACATGCGCGGAGTGTGGGTAAGCTCTGTGTATAATCTTGACTTTCCATCCGCACCGGGACTTTCGGCAGAACAACTTAAATCAGAAATTGACAGCATTATTGAAAAGGTCAAATCCAATGGACTTACCGATATTTTTCTGCAGGTACGCCCCACCTGCGACGCCCTTTACAAGTCGGCTATTTTCCCTTCGAGTGCCTATGTCTGCACTACACAAGGCGATAATTTCCCCGATGATTTCGATATTTTGCAATACTTTATCGACAAGGGTGCAGAGTTCGGCATAAATATTCACGCATGGATAAATCCTTATCGTATTACGCGCGGCGGCTTTTCTTCAAAGGAAGAGGCTATGGAAGCTTTGTCGGCAGATAATCCTGCGAGAGCTTTGGCTGATGATGTTATTTTTCACACAGACGGGAATCTTTATTTCGATCCATCTTCCGAAAAAGTCCGACAGTTAATTATAGATGGTGCTCTCGAACTTGTGAATAATTATGACATTGCCGGTATACATCTCGATGACTATTTTTACCCTTCTTCTGATTTTAATGATGGCAGGTCATACCAAAGTCTTAAACTTGAAAATGAGGATTTACACTCGTTCCGTGTACGTCAGGTGGACAGCCTGATTTATTCACTTTATGATGCAATAAACTCTGCCGATCCCGAGTGCCTGTTTGGTGTTTCCCCTTTTGGCGTGTGGGCAAATAAATCGAGTAATGAAAATGGAAGTGACACACGCTCATCTCAGTCATATTATGACCATTATGCAGATACTTTAAAATGGGTAAAGAATGAAAAGCTTGATTATATAATGCCTCAGCTTTACTGGAATATCGGAAACAATGAGGCCGATTATTCCGTACTTTTGAAATGGTGGAATGAAGCTGTTGAGGGCACCTCAGTAAAGCTCTATACCGGCAATGCGGCATACAGGATCGCAGATGGCGAGCTGGGATATACGGCTGATGAGATTTCCGCACAGCTTGAGCTGAACATTGCATCAGAAAATTGCAGCGGCTTTTGTCTGTTCCGTCTTAACAGCATAGATGACAGTTTGACAGAAAAACTGTCTTGTTTTGCAGATAATTCGGAACTTTACATTGCCGTTGAAAATGACAATTTCCAGACTACGCTTCCAAGATTCCATTTTTATGGTACGACCGGTAATCCGCTCTCCGTAAACGGACAGCCTGTTGAAACATCTTCAGACGGATACTTTTCCATTTCCAAACCTCTGGTTTACGGAGCTAATGAATTTGTTTTCACATCCGGAAATAATCTGCGAAAAGTAAACATATTCAGAAAATATACATTAAATAAAGCTGTAAATGGATACAACTTTACACTCCCCTGTGATACTGGGATTATAACCGCTGTGTTTACAGCCTGCAAAGCCAATGGCTCTTTTTTCGGGTGCTTTTATCCCGGAAATATTTTGAAGGAATACAATGATGAAAATATCTTTTCTGTTTCTGTCGCAAATGAGTCTTCCAATATATATCTAAATCCCGCAACCGATAATGGCGCAATATCCGTGTTGCCTGCAGGCATCAGATGGAATGTGACCGCTTCAAAAGGCGAGTTTTTCTGTCTGGAAAGCCTCGGCTGGATAAAGAAAGATAATTGCCAAATACTTTCAAAACCAGTAAAACCTGATGGAAAAATTAAGAAAAGCTCTGCTTTTGATGAGGATAATATGCTCACAATACGATTTGAGCATTCAGATAAAATCCATTACGCAATCACAGAAAGCGAAACCGGATATAATTTGCATTTAAGCGGTATTTCTTGCATTGAATACCTCCCCGAAGCTATAGAAAACGGCAGTACTATGCTTAATTCAGGCGGACTGGTTTACACCTTTACACCATCGGTAAATACTGACATATCAGGATATGACATAGTATATTATAATGGATATACAGATATAATTTTTTACAAGAAGCCTGTTGCCGAGGATTCTGATTTACCCCTTGCCGGAATCTCATTTTTACTTGATGCCGGGCACGGCGGAAGCCAGGTGGGAGCACTTTCCTGCTCTCCCGATATTTATGAAAAAGATATAAATCTTGACTACACACTTGCTCTTGGTGAAAAACTTTCCGCACTCGGCGCAGATGTAAAATATACTCGCACAGAAGATGCCGATATATCTCTTGATGAAAGATACAAAATGGCCTTGGGCACGAATGGAGTATTTATTTCAATTCACAACGACAGCATAAGCAACTCATCTGTAAGCACAAATATGAGTGGTGTTTCTCTCCATGTGAATAATCGTCATTCCTCTTTACTGGCAGATTATATTGCTGATAATATGGGCGACATACCCGCCAATTATATTTCCCGCAATTCCAATTTATATATGGCAAAGCCCAAAAACACATACAGTATTCTCATAGAAAACCAGTTTGTCTCTTCCCCGTCCTCTCTTGAATTGTTGCTCTCCGAAGAATACAAATCTCATTTTATTGACTTATTATCCAATGCATTATGCAATTTCTTTGCAGAATAGTATATTTCACACTTGCAAGCACCATCTATATGTGATAGAATATTAGAAAATAATATTTTATGGTGTTAATTATGAATGTATACGATTTTGATAAAACAATTTTCAATCCTGACAGCTCAAAGAAGTTTATCTTCTACTGTCTTAAAAAGAAGCCTTATGTAGTCTACAGACTTCCGCTTGCCGGCGTTTACTTTATCAAGTATAAGCTTGGTCTTTGTGAAAAGGACAGAATGAAGGAAAAACTTTTCAGCATTATTCGTCATTTCCAGCCGCTTGACAAATATGTACATGATTTCTGGAGCAAGAATATGGACGGTTTTTCCAAGTATTATCTTGCACAGAAAAGACCGGATGATGTTATCATCTCCGCAAGCCCGTCTTTCCTGCTTCGCGACATTTGTAAAGAGCTTGGAATAGGCACACTTATCGCCTCTGAAGCAGATGAAAAGACTGGTAAATGGCTGAGAAAAAATTGCTATGGTGCAGAAAAAGTAGTACGATACAGAGAAATTTTCGGTGATGCAAAAATCGATGAATTCTATTCCGACTCCCTTTCTGACAGCCCTCTTGCAGAAATTGCTGAAAAGGCTTTTGTCGTCGACTATGAAACACTTACACCTTGGGAAGAATACAAAAAGCAGCACTAACTTAAAAAGGAAGCCTTATCGGCTTCCTTTGTTTTTTATAAAATATATGATTATTGATAAAATTACCCCTATGAATAGTGCAAAAACTCCGCCGTATATTATAAGCAATCCAAATAAATCCCAGCCTGTTATGATATGCGACAAGCCTTCAAGAGTGATAACTGCAATCGCAAGAATAAATGCAAATGCCCATTTAAGATAGCTTTTTACCTTTTTCAGCAAAATATACTGAATAACAAAACCTATTATAACACATATCCACAGCGGTATAGTTATCTGCCATGCTTCTGTGCTGAAAAATGCATGAAACATTCCGATTTCAAACATTTCTTTCATACTATCCCTCCTGTTTCAGAAGTTCTCCCATCAATTCGTGTGCTTTGTCAAAGAAAACACCTGTGTTTTTAGCGTTAGTTTCTGTGTATACAAACGCGTTTTCTGCAGGAATGTCCATGTTTCTGTACATTGCAAACGGAACAGGATCTGCCGAATGAGTTCTTATCACCATCGGAGTCGGATGATCAGGCATAATAAGCACAGAATAGTCGTCACCGCAATTTTCAAGATACTCCATAACAGGAGCTATAACCTTGCTGTCGATATCTTCAATACATTCGATTTTCTCTTTAAGCTGATTGTGATGGCCGCATTCGTCAGCCGCTTCAACATGAAGATAAACAAAACTGTAACCGTCCTCAAAGGCTTTTATCGCAGCTTTTGCCTTAGCAAGATAATCTGTTTCAAATGTGCCCGTGATATTTCCCTCAACATGAAGAACATCAAGCCCTGCGCAGATGCCTATGCCTCTTATAAGATCGACAGCAGAAATAATTCCGCCTTTTTCTATGCCAAACTTCTCTTTATATGGTGTAAGGGCAGGCTTTCTTCCTTCGCCCCAGAACCACAGACAGTTAGCAGGATTCTTCCCCTCGGCAATACGCTTTTTATTGACCGGATGATCTTTGAGCAGCTCATAGGAGCGGCGCATCATTGAATAAAGATAGAGAGCATTTTCCCCATCAGGAAGATATTCAAAAACAGGCTTGCCGCTTATATCGTGAGGAGGAGTTGTGACTGCGCCTGTATCTGCATTTCTCAGCACAAGACAATGGCGATAGCTTATACCGCAGTAAAGCTCAATAAAATCATTACGGAAGGTCTTGTCCATGTATTCGATAAGCTGACGAGCTTCTTCTGTGGAAATCTCACCTGCGCTGTAGTCGTGCATTATACATTCGTCGATATTATCTGAGCCGGAAAGGGTCACAAGATTACATCTGTATGCCACATCTTCTGCCGCAAGTTCAATTCCCATATTCACAGCTTCAAGCGGGGATCTGCCTGTATAATAAACATGGGGATCATATCCGAAAACCGAAAGATTGGCGTTATCGCTGCCCGGATGCATACCAACAGGAACTGTGCGCGCAAGACCGAATATACCTTTGCCTGCAATTTTGTCCATATTCGGGTGTTTTGACACTTCAAGCGGAGTTTTTCCGTCGAGCTCAGGTACAGGATAATCGGCCATACCATCACAAAGAATAACTATCGTTTTCATGTTTTACCTCCCTTTTAACCAGTTGAGAACCTCGCTTCTCATATCATCTTTTTCTATAACCTTTTCAAATCTTGGAGTTTTATTTTTAAGCTCAGCTAAAGGCGCAGGAGCTTTTTTATTTACAGCATTTTCCAGATTCGCAAGCTTTTCAAAGTCATCGCCGCTGTTTTCTTCATCCAAAGCAGAAAGAATTGCAGGAGCGAACTTGAAAGGCGATGCGGTAGACACAACAACCATAGGGAAATCTTCAGACTGTGAGATTTTATACTGCTCGGCAACATTTACACCTACTGCAGTATGTGTATCGCAGAGATAACCAGTTTCATTATATATTCTCTTTATCGTTTCAGCCGTATCGTTATCATCGCAGCAGAAGCCGATAAAACCTTCTTCGTGAAGTTTGTTTAAAATATCTTCTCCGATATTATATTTACCATTTTCCTTAAGCTGTTTCATCCAGTTTTTTACAGTTTCATCATCTGTGAGCATAAAGAGAAGTCTTTCAAGATTGGATGAAATCAGAATATCCATACTTGGCGATGTTGTAAGATGGAATGTGCGGTTTCTGTCGTAAACACCTGTTTCGAGGAATTCTGTCAGCACATTATTTTCATTCGATGCGCAAACGAGTTTATTTATCGGCAATCCGCTCTTCTTCGCCATATATCCTGCAAGAATATTGCCAAAATTGCCTGTTGGCACACAAAAATCCACTTTATCCCCTGTTTTTATAACATTATTTTTAACAAGACGGGAATATGCCCAATAATAATAGACAATCTGCGGCGCAAGTCTGCCCCAGTTGATAGAGTTGGCGCTGGAAAGCATAATTCTATTTTCAGCAAGCTCATCTGCCATCTCAGCGTCGGTGAATATTGCCTTTACACCATTCTGGGTATCATCAAAATTGCCCTTTACCGCAAATACATTGACGTTATTACCTGTCTGGGTAACCATCTGATAACGCTGGATATCTGATGTGCCACCATGAGGATAGAATACGCATATTTTCGTGCCATTTACGTCTGCAAAGCCTTCAAGGGCGGCTTTTCCTGTATCGCCCGATGTGGCTACAAGAATAGCAACCGTCTTATCTTCGCCGCATTTTCTTGCTGCAGCAGGAAGAAGCTGAGGAAGCATCTGGAGCGCAAAATCTTTAAAAGCACATGTCGGACCATGCCACAATTCAAGGCTGTACATATTGTCCTTTACTTTGATAAGCGGAGCTACTTCATCCGTATCAAACTGAATGCCGTATGCATTTTTTACATACTCCGCAAGCTCTTCGGCTGTATAGTCAGGCAGAAAATCCTTAAGGACAGTTTCGGCAGTTTTATGATAATCATAGTCTGCCATTTTACCAATTTCTTCAATGCTGATTTCTGGCATTGTGTGCGGAATATAGAGTCCTCCGTCATCTGCAAGACCGTTCAGAATGGCATGAGCAGACGGAACATTCATTTCTTTATTTCTTGTGCTGCAGAATAGCATGGTATTCCCTCCCAAATAAAGTATCTTTGTTTACATTATACCATATACTTATACAAAAATAAAGCCGGACTTATCATCCGGCTTTGATTTTTTAACCCTCACAGCATGGGAAATAATCATAATCGACAACATTTGCAAAGGCTCTCGCTCTGAATGTTCTTGCAGAACAAAGTGTATCAGGTGTGCCGTCAAGATCAAGGTCCTCCGGCAGAACAAACTTGATGCAGTTGACCTGCACATTCTGACATTCTGTACCTGTAAGCGCAGGAAGTGTGAAGATTTTTCTTCCGCGTGGATATTCAAGACCTTCTTCATCGAGTTCGGACAGGAAAACCGCTACAGCTACCCTTTTACCGGGACAAACATTGAGCAAAGTAAGGCTTACCTCGGCAATTCTGCCCTTTCCGTCAATTGTGACATTGGACATATCAAATGCAATGATATCCTGACAGTTTTCTGTTGTTACATCGACAGATGCAGGACATGGCTCGGAATATTCAACAATGTCACTGCACTGTACTGTGACAAGCGGATCAGGAAAATCTACGATATTTTCTTCTGCATCAGAATATGTTATCGCTTCATTTACAGCCTTTGTACCGCCTGTGATAGCCGTATGCCGGACATACAACTGAAGTGTTGCGCCTTCATCTGCTTCTGTGCCAAGGCTGTCAATAGCCCACGCGACGCTCTGTGGAGTAACAAGCGTTGCTGTACCGACAGTTGGTGAAACAATCTGTGTGATTTCAAAATCAGGATTTACTGTATCGAGAATCTGAATATCTGTTGCGCCTGCCTTTGTGATGTTTGATCCCAATTCACCAAGCAACGCTTCAATACTCTCTGTATCAGGAGCAATAATCACATGTGATTCGTCAGGGTCTGTTGCCCATTCATTGAGATTATTGATATCAATGCCTTCCGTACCTTCAATGCCAACCATATAGATCGTAATACCAAGGGTTTCTCTTGCATAACGAGCAATATTGTCAGCAGATGTGCCTTCGGAATCGACACCATCTGTCAGCATAACAAGCACTTTCTCATTTTCCGATGTTGTATTGAACAATGAAATAGCCTTTGAAAATGCATCATAATGGTTTGTGCTTCCCGCTTCTTCAGTTGTAAGATTATTTACAATCTGCCTGAGCAGTACTGCATTTGTGTCAAGAGGACTTTCGATAGTTGCAACGCTGTCAAAGCTTACAATACCTACTCTGCTGTTTTCTATAATGCCGTCAATGTCTCCTGTTGCACCATCAATAATGTCGATAATCTGATTTGCGGCAGCCTGCAATGTTGCAAAGGCTTCGCCTGCCATGCTTGCTGAATTATCGAGAGCAAGAACAAGGTCAACCGGTGCGGACACGATATCGGGTGCGGCTGAAATTGCAAGGGTTACAAGCAAGGAATCGCTGCACCCGATTATCTGCTGATCGATCGTTTTATTTGAATTAGTAATTCCCATATTACCCTCCGTTTGTTGTATTTCATTAGTATACTATTCGGTTTGGGCAAGTATGGTGACAAAAGAAAACGGCCGCATCTGCGACCGTTTTTATGTTTTAATTTACAGGGACATATCCTGCATCTTCGATGATTTTACTTCCTCTTTCAGAAAGCACAGCCTCGACCCACTTTGCAGTATTTGCATTATCGTCGTTTGCTCTTGTTACGATAAAGCCATTGGTATAGATAGGATATTCGCCATTTTTAATTGTTTCAATAGTCGGCGCTACGCCATCAACTGAAATCATTTTAATGGTATCACGCTTATACATGGTGTTGACATAATAGAAATACGAATAGCCGAAAGCATTCTTTGCGTTATCGTATTCGGCAACAGCATCAATAAGCTCACCCATATCACCCTGCACCTGGCTTGTTGGAGGAGTCATTATTTCCTTGTCCTTCATAACAAGCGACAACATAGCAGTCTGGCTACCCGAGCCTGTCGGGCGCTGATATGGGATTATTTCGCCGTCATCTCCGCCGACTTCACTCCAGTTTGTTATCTCGCCTGTGTAAATCTTCTGAATCTGCTCAAAAGTGAGGTCATCGACAGGGTTTTCTGTATTGACGATAAATACAAAAGCTGAGCTTGTTGCCGGGATAATATTCAGTTCAACCCCTTGTTGTTTTGCATATTCCTTATCTTCTTCGCTTATTTCAGCGGCAAAGATAACGTCAACCTTTCCGTCTATAAGATTATGGTACACCTCGCTTGAGCGTGTTGTTGTATATTCAAAATTAAGCTCACTTTCATCTACGCCGAGAAAATCTGCCGCAATGCTGTCTACAAGCGGATGAATAGCAAGAGATGCATCCACTTTAGGATAATTCTCAAGTGTAAAAATCGGTTCGTTTTTCTCTTCAGCTTTTTCAGTAGCTTCTGTCGGCGCTTCTGTTGCTGCAGTTGTACTTTCCGTTGCCGGCACTGCTGTTGTTGGGTTGTCAAGTTCAGCAGTTGCCGAATTATACCAGTACACACAGCCTGCTGTAATTGCAATAACGGCAGCCAGGGCTATAATATACATGCCGCTTTTCTTCATTTTTTATTCCTCCTGTCCGTAGATTTTAAGCTGGGATTTTTCAAACTGGCTTAATCCAATGCTATATGGATATTCAAAAGCATCAACGGTAATCTCAACATTCCCGCCTTTAAGCCTTATCTCGGCAGAATCAAAAAGTTCTTCTGCCTCTGCCGCACCATATCCTCTGTCCATATAGTTGCGCATAGCTTCATTTTTTATAAAGCTCATAAAGTCATAGCCTTCTTTAAACACATCGGAAAACTCAACGAGTTCATCGCCGGTCATATAATTTACAAGCTTTGTTCCGTCGATTTTTGTAAACTGCACATCGCTTGGAAGATTTTCTGTATCGAGATATGCTCCGCCGCGCATTGCAAAGTACTGATAACGATATGTGTCGATTATTGCATCACGATATCTGTTTTCATAAAGCTCTATCGGCATTTCGAATATCTGAATATTTGAGCTTATTTCCATAGTATCGGAATATTCATAATCCCATTGGCCATCTATATATTCCGATGCCGAAACCACATAATATCCCGGCTTTGCCATTACAATATAAAACTTATCCTTGTTGTTTCGAGCTTTATCTTTATACTCTTCAACAAGCTCATATATTTCTTCCTGAACTTGTTTGTTGACTGCAATTATCTTTTCAATGCGCTCTTCATCAATTTCAGAATCATAGAGCTTCCATACAGTAAAGTCATACCAGAGATTTTCTTCTCCATAGCCATAGTCGATTATCTCAAACGGCTCATAGCTGCAGTCGGCACAGGTGAATATATCTTCATAGCCTATATCATCATTTTCATATATGCTTTCTTCTGTGAGATATTTGGAATATATAGAAATTTCATCGTAATGCTCTATCATCTTGGCGCTTGCCATACGCTTATCTGTATAGAAGCATATCTCAGATGGAGTAAAGCTGAAATCCTTTACATCATCTTCCATATATGACTTTACTGCCTTATATACTGCATTTTCATCAGGAGAGGTTGCCTGCCCCTCCCACATATACCAGTTTTCGGAAGCTGATGACTTATAGAACGAATCACGGACAATCGAAAGAATGTCTGTATCTCTCATAAACAGGTCCTCAAGCAATATTTCATTGCCGTTTACCAGTTCGTAATTGAGATATTTCTGCTCATATTTATCATCGTTGCCTATATGCAGACTTATGGACAACACATTGGCAAAATTAGCTCTTGTATAGAAATTGGCATAATTTATGGTATCATATTTTGCCAGAAGCTCATCCATATTTTTTCTGAGATCGGCATTTATTTTATCCTGCACAGCTTTATTTCTGAGGCCTTCAATTTCAGGATATCTTACTTCCGCCTCGCCCTTTTTGTCAATTGCCTCGCTTATAACAATATCATTTGTATCGTATGTACCATAAAGATCGATAGGCTTTTCAACAGGCTCAGGAACAGCTTCTGTCGGCGCTTCTGTATTTCCAACAGGTGTTTCTGTTGTCTGTGGAATTACTTCTTCCATTTTTGCCGACTCTTTAGCCTTTTCAATACTGAAATATGTAAATCCTGCCGCCGCTATACCGAAAAGAAGCACAAATGACGCCAATATTTTTACCGTTTTATTCATACCGACTCTCCTTTCCATTAAGTCTGTCTATTACATAAGACTCTTTTATTTGCCGTTTGGTTTCAGCTTTTTTGCTTCAATTAAATTATTTGCTACAAAAATAATTACCGCCGCAAGAACAAACATAAACATCACAAGATTTGTTTTAGTAAATGTTTCGTTATAAAGCAACACACCTACAAGCATCTGGAGTGTTGGGTTTATATACATAAGTATGCCGGAAAGTGTAAGCGATGTATCTTTCATACCCTTTGCAAAAAGCAAAAGTGGTACAGATGTGACAACACCTGCAATCGGGAATAAAATAAGCTGATATGTGCTTACATTCGTGATATATCCTGTGCCTGTAAACTCTTTGAACAGAATAAACATCAGTGCAATTGGCGCCATATAAAGTGTTTCCATAAACACAGATGTTACGCTGTCTGCCTTGACTCGCTTTTTAGCCGCACCATAGAAGGCAAAAGAAACTGCAATCGCAAGTGCGTAATATGGGATAGTGCCGTAAATAACAATAGGAATCATTACGCCGATAAATGCAATGAGCACAGAAAGCCACTGAAGCTTTGTGAGTTTTTCCTTATAGATAACAAATCCAAGCACAACTGCAAAAATAGGGTTGATAAAATATGCAATGGAGGATTCGAGAACTTTACCGCTCATTACAGCAAAAATATACACGCCCCAGTTTATAGTAACCATTATACTGCTCAGAAGAAGCATATTTCTTTCCTTTTTGTCGGACAAAGCTTCTTTTATTTTGTGAAGCTCGCCTTTTGCCGCAAGAATAAGACCGCAGAATATAAGCGACCATACGATTCTCAGCGAAAGAATATAGAAAGAATCAATACCGCCAAGCTGTTTCCAGAATATCGGCAGAACTCCCCATAAAATGTAACACATCAATACATAAATCGCGCCTTTTTTCATATCAGATACCCCTCTTTTATAGTTTCTTTAATTAAATAGTATCACTTATCATATTCATTGTCAATCATCATACATCTTTATACAGCAAAAGCTCCCCAAATTGGGGAGCTTTTAAGACTATTTATTTACAAACAGCTTTTCAGTTTTCGGATATGGATCCTTTATAAATTGTTTATAATATACCAGACCGACTGCTGTTGTCAGCAATTCTGTCATCGGGAATGTGAGCCAGAACCAATTCAGCCCGATTCTTGAGAACAGATAGCCCAATGGTACAAACAGAATGACAGTTCTTACTATCGTCAGCATTGAGCTTTTCAGTCCCATTCCTATAGCCTGGAAAAACACAGGAAAAATCAGCGAAAATGACATAGGAACGAAACTCATGCCGATTATTCTGAATGCAACTTTGCCGATTTCAAGTACCAATTTATCGGATGTAAAGACCTTTAAAAGCTGTACCGGGAACAATGCAAAGCATAATGCCCCTGCCGCCATTAAAGCCACTCCAAAAACCTCCGCGGTATACAATGTCTTTTTGCATCGCTCAACATTTTTTGCCGCATAGTTGAAGCTTATTATCGGCACAATACAGGTTTGCATTGCCATAAGCGGAATGAAGAAAAATGTCTGCCACTTATAATAAAGCCCCAATGTAGTAACTGCCTGGTCTGAAAAGGTGGCAAGAATCAGATTAAGCCCCAGAATATAGAAAGTATACGCCGACTGCATAAGCATATTAGACGCGCCTAAAGTGAATATTTTGCGTATATAACGAGGATATTTGCTGCGTTCAGGTGATTTATAAATTGCTTTTCTTCCTACAACTGCCGCAGCCACTATCTGTCCTGCAACAGTTGCCACTGCTGCGCCTGCAATTCCCATCTGTGGAAAACCAAACATACCGAAAATCAACAATGGGTCAAGGGCAATATTTGTTATTGCACCGATTATCTGGGCTGTCATAGGAGTTTTCATATCGCCCTTTGCCTGCAGAATCTTTGTCCACACACTTTCACAGAATAAGCCAACGCTCAACACGCAGACAATTCTGCCATAAACAATAACACTGTTTATTATCGTTTCTGAATCTGTCGACATTTTTGCATAAAAAGGCATTATAAACCAGCATAACACAGCAAAAATAATCCACATTACAACAGCTATCGGTGTGCCCGACCCTGCATATTCGTCTGCTTCTTCATTCTGCCCATACCCGAGCTTTGCGGCAATTATTGTATTTATGCCAACACCGGTGCCGACAGCAAGAGCTATCATAAGAAGCTGCAGAGGATAAACTATTGAAAGTGCAGTCAGCCCTGTTTCGTCATATCTTCCTATAAACAGGCTGTCGACAATATTATAAAGAGCCTGAATTAACTGTGCAAACATGACGGGCGGAGCCATTTTGAAAAGCACCTTGCTGATTTTTTCGGTTGCGAACATCTGTGTTGATTCCATACTATCTATCTCCATACGAAAACACTATAAAAGCTCTTCCATACGGAAGAGCTTTTATGGAGCTTGTGATCCGGCTCGAACGGACGACCTGCTCATTACGAATGAGCTGCACTGCCAGCTGTGCTACACAAGCATATCTATAACATTATTATTAAATCACAAATAAAAAGATTTGTCAAACATATTTTGCCGCATCATCAATAATTTATCTGTCATAATATTATGCTTTTTCGGTAATTTCCAACTAAATTACCATATATTCTTCATTTTTTAAAAATAATCATTGAAAATCAGAATTATCTGTGATAAAATATATAAGTTAAAGAAGACTTTTATTCCTTACAAAGGAGATATATAAATATGGAAGCAAAAAACATTAGAAATGTTGCAATTATTGCCCATGTCGACCATGGTAAGACAACTCTTGTCGACCAGATGCTTCGTCAGGGCGGTGTTTTTCGCGACAATCAGGCTTCTCCTGAACGTGTAATGGATAACGGTGACCTTGAAAAGGAAAAGGGCATCACTATCCTTGCAAAAAACACATCTATCATGTACAAAGATACAAAGATCAATATCGTTGACACGCCAGGTCACGCCGACTTCGCAGGCGAAGTTGAGCGTATCCTCAAGATGGTAAACGGTGTTCTTCTTCTCGTCGACTCTTTTGAAGGCACAATGCCTCAGACCCGCTTTGTTCTTCAGAAGGCTCTTGAGCTCGGCCATAAGGTCATCATTGTTGTAAACAAGATCGACCGTCCTGATGCTCGTCTTGCGGAAGTTACAGACGAAGCTCTCGAGCTTCTCATGGATCTTGATGCAACAGATGAACAGCTTGACAGCCCTATCCTTTACTGCTCCGGCCGTGATGGTACAGCATCCAAGGATATCAATGTCACAGGTACAGATCTTATCCCAATGTTTGAAACTATTCTTGAGCATATTCCTGCTCCTGAATGCGATTCTGAAGGCGAACTTCAGCTTCTCGTTTCTTCTGTCGACTACAACGACTATGTCGGCCGTATCGGTATCGGCAGAATTGAACGCGGTACAATTTCTGTAGGTCAGGAAGTTCATGTTTCCAACTACAACGACGAAGGCGTAAACTACAAGAGCAAGATCGTTTCCCTCTTCTCCATTGAAGGTCTCAAGCGTATACCTGTTGAAAAAGCTTATGCAGGCGATATCGTATGCTTCTCCGGCATTGAAGAAATCTTCATCGGTGATACAATCTGCTCCCTCAATGCCATTGAGCCATTGCCATTTGTGAAGATTTCTGAGCCAACTGTTGAAATGACATTCTCTGTCAACGACAGCCCTCTCGCAGGTCGTGAAGGTAAGTTTGTCACATCCCGTCAGATCAGAAGCCGTCTTTTCAAGGAGCTTCTCAAAGACCTTTCTCTCAAGGTATTTGAAACAGACAGCACAGATGCTTTCCGTGTTCTCGGCAGAGGCGAAATGCATCTCTCTATTCTCATCGAAACAATGCGTCGTGAAGGTTTTGAATTCTCCGTTTCCCCGCCACGTGTACTTTTCAAGGAAAAGAACGGCAAGAAGATGGAACCTATTGAACGTCTCTTCATTGACGTTCCTGAAGAATATGTTGGCGCTGTAATGGGCAAGCTTGGCGAAAGAAAGGCTATCATGACTCACATGGCTCCTCACGGCAGCCGTATGAGAATTGAGTTCCTCATTCCTTCCCGCGGTCTTTTCGGCTATAAGAATGAATTCCTCACAGATACAAAGGGCGAAGGTATTCTCAACACTATTTTCTACGAATATCAGGAATACAAGAGTGATATTCCAACAAGAAATACAGGTTCGCTCGTTGCATTTGAACCTGGTGTTTCCACAGGTTATGGCCTTTATGCAGCTCAGGAACGCGGTATGCTCTTCATCGATCCGGGCGTTGAAGTTTACGAAGGTATGATCATCGGTCAGAATCCAAAGGGCGATGATATGGCTGTAAATGTATGCCGCAAGAAGCAGCTTACAAATATGCGCGCAAGCGGCTCTGATGATGCTCTCAGACTTATTCCTCCAAAGAGAATGAGCCTTGAACAGTGCATTGAATTTATGGCTCCGGACGAACTTCTGGAAGTTACACCAAAGAGTCTCCGTCTCCGCAAGCAGGTTCTCAGCAACACAGAACGTCTCCGTATTGCAAGTAAGAAAAAGGCAAATCAGTAATATTATTAAAGCCATAGATGAAAATTCTATGGCTTTATTTTTAATTTACACGAACATTCTTCTTAAAAGTCTGTCTATATAGGTAAAGAAACACGAAAGGGGGATAAATATGGAAGACGAAAAAATCATTGAGCTATATTGGTCGAGAGATGAGCTTGCGATATCTGAATGCAAGGCTAAATATGACAGCTCACTCATTCGTATTTCGTATAATATCCTGTCAAATCACGAAGACAGCGAAGAATGTGTCAATGATACACATATAAAGGTATGGAATGCCATTCCGCCCGATAAACCTTGTTCGCTCTTCGCTTATTTAGGCAGAATAACACGAAATATTTCCATTAATTTATGGCACAAACGAAACGCGCAGAAACGCAGAAGCGCAGGCGATATTCTGCTGTCGGAATTATCCGAATGTATTCCTCATACAGAAACAACGGAAAATGCCGCTGAATCCAACGAATTAAGCAGAATAATCTCCGATTGGCTCTACACTTTGCCTGTTGATGATCGCGTACTGTTTGTACGCAGATATTGGTATGGTGATTCTGTGGAATATCTTGCACAAAATCTCTCGCAGACGAGAAGCGCTGTTTCAGGCAGACTTTTCCGTATGCGTAAGAAACTGAGAACACTTCTTGAAAAGGAGGGTATTTCAATATGAAAGAGAAAAAGCTTTTTGATGCGATGACCGATATCGATGATAAGCTTATCGATGAGGCAAAGGTAATTCGCAAAAAGAAAAATATTTATTTGAATAAACTTCTGCCTGTTGCCGCTTGTCTTGTTTTGATTTTGGGATTTTTAGTGTTTAACGGAAACGGAAATGAAAGTATTGAAGGAGCACTTATGGACGTAGTTTTCCCTAAAGCATTTGCATTTGATGATTATGATTCGCGGCGTGAAATGCGTGAAAATAATCCTGTAGATGATTCATTCATTGATGCGGTCAACAATTTTTCCTATGAAACCGCTTCAAAACTGCTGACCGAAAACTATGGCAATATCAACTACTCCCCTGTTTCAATGTATTATGCCCTCGCCCTTGCAACAACGGGTGCTGAAGGTGAAACAAGGAATGAGCTGCTTGAGCTTCTCGGCACAGGCGATACGGCTACTTTATCAACACAGAGCCGCTATCTTTACAACCGGCTCTATCGCGACAATAAAATTATCAAATCACATATCAATAATTCTTTGTGGCTGAATAATGCAGAGAATTTCAACGAAGGTTTTGTAAACAATGCGGCAAGCAATTTCTATGCTCATGTTTTCAACGAGGATTTCACCAAAGCTGAAACTTCCGAAAAGATGTCCGAATGGGTTGCTTCAAATACAGGAAACACTATAACTCCTGATATTAAGATTTCTCCGCAGCAAATTATGAGTATTTTTAATACGATTTATTTCAGCACACAGTGGACAGACGAATTTGATAAGAACAAAACCGAGGAAGATGTTTTCTATCTTTATGACGGTGACACAGTAAATGTGGACTACCTTAACTCAAAATATGATTCGTACAGATATATTGTCGGTGATAATTATATTTCATCTTCCCTGTCTCTTAAAGATGGCGCAAGTATGTTTTTCGTCCTGCCTGATGAGGGTGTTTCACCTCGTGATTTGCTTACAACTGCTGAAGACATCAATGCAATTATCAATAACGAAAACGCTTATGCCGGCGAAGTTACATGGCAGATTCCAAAATTTGACTTTAATTCAAATATTGAAATCACCGAAACCTTGAAACAGCTTGGTGTCACATCGGCTTTCAATGAAAATGCTGATTTTTCCGGAATTACCGATGGAATTGCATATATTGACGATATTTTGCAGGAAACCCACATCGCCATTGACGAAAAGGGTGTTACAGCTTCTGCTTTCACACAGATAGATTATGCTGGCGCAATGCGTCCCGAAGGCAAAGCTGACATGATACTCAACAGACCGTTCATTTTCGGTATTGAGTATGGCAAGACTTTACTTTTCATCGGCATCTGCGACAATCCGGCTGAATAACAGAAAAGGCGTTCTCAAAATGAGAGCGCCTTTATTTTATGCCGATTTACACGACCAGAGGTTTTTAATCTGGTCTTTTATTTTGTCATATTCCCATAATTTATTGGAACGCGATATGCTGTTCGGGTCATTTATTGTGATTTTGCCATCAGCATAGCCTGTCATAACGATATAGTGCCCTGTTGTTGTAAAATCGCCCGGACCGACCACACATATTATCGGATTTCCTGCTTCAAGTTCATTTATAATCGTCTGTTCATTGAGAGGAAGCTCATCAATATCAAGACCAAGCTTTTTACCTCCTTCCGAGATAAGAGTCCACGAGCTGCCCTTTCCTTTTTCGGCATATCCCTCTTTCTCGCTCATATCTGCGATATATCCTGGATTGTATTCCGTATTTCCCGTAAGATAAACAGAAACCATAGACAGGCATGTCGGTCCGCAGCCGGAAAGCCCCATTATCTCACCGCTGTACTGTTTATATCCCCATCTTTCGTCCCATTGAAGCATAAGCGGAACATTTTCTGTATTTGCGTATTCTTCAATTGAAATATCGACCTTTTTATCCTTTTTCAATGGATAATTCAGCACAAATTCCTCTGTTTCAGGGTTTTTATCGAGCATAGCAAGTATATTATCGGGCCAATCGCTGATTTTCAATTCATGTGTCTGAGCAAAATCCTTCACCCTTTCCACAGTTTCATCCGATATATCTTCACCTGCAATATGATTCACAGCTCCGACTATGACCGAAATGGCGATTATCGGTATCATTATAACAATTGCAAGTCTGTGCGGAATAAATCCCCCTATTTTTCTTCTCTTTCTCATAAAATGACCTCCTTTCTTTTTGAAGTCATTTTATCACACCATTCTTATTTTCAGCGAAAGGATTTCTTACGATATTCTTAAAAAAGAAAAAGCTGACAGAAACCTGTCAGCTTTTAATTTTAGTTTTAATGATTACTTCTTGTCATCGCAAGGGCAATTGTCGCAGTCTGCTTCGCACTTGCATTCTTCACAGTCATCTTCGCATGTGCAGTCGCATTCTTCACAATCACATTCTTCGCAGTCTTCGCAATCACAGCAATCACATTCGAGGTCAGAAAGATCAAACTCCAACTCTTCGCCGCAAGCCGGGCACTTGATTTCGCCCTGTTCGAGGATGCCTTCGTCTACGCTGATTTCTTCGCCGCATGTTGGGCAGATTACCTGATAGAATTCTTCTTCATCGAATTCCCAGTCTTCATCATCGTCATCTTCATAGTCGTCGTCATCGTCTTCATCATCTTCGTCTTCTTCGTCAACGTATTCGCAGATTTCGTCGAGTGTATCGTCGATATCTTCGATAGCTTCGTCGATTTCGTCAATGATTTCATCGATTTCATCAAGAGATTCTTCGATAAGATCGAGTTCTTCGCCCATGATTTCTGTCTGATCTTCGAGATCTGCTACAGAGATGCAAAGTTCATCGAGAAGGTCAGCGATAGCAGCAAAAAGCTTGCCTTCGTTAGTTGTTGTATCGAGATTCATACCGTCCATAAGACCCTTGAGGTATGAAGCCTTTTCTGTGAGTGTCATCATTTTCAACTCTCCTTTCAAATGTGAGTTTCGTTAAGTGACAAGTAAATTAAATTACTTCTTGGAACGACCGAGGTATTCACCTGTACGTGTGTCGATCTGAATTCTTTCACCGATATCGATGAAGATTGGAACCTGGATAACAGCGCCTGTTTCAACTGTAGCTGGCTTTGTAACGTTGTTTGTTGTATCGCCCTTGAAGCCTGGTTCTGTATCTGTAACTTCGAGGTCAACAAAGTTTGGAGCTTCTACGAGGAATGCAGAGCCATTGTAGGACTTGATTGTAACTTCGTCGTTTTCTCTGATGTACTTAAGAGCTTCTTCAACCATATCGAAGCCGAGAGGGATCTGATCGTATGTTTCAGGATCCATGAAGTAGTAGAGCTCACCGTCTGTGTAGCTGTACTGCATCTTCTTTGTTTCGATGTGTGCCTTTGGGAACTTTTCATCTGGGTTGAAAGCTTCTTCACGGATAGCACCTGTGAGGATGTTCTTGTACTTTGTTCTTACGAAAGCTGCACCCTTACCTGGCTTAACATGCTGGAAGTCGATAACAACATGTGGCTGACCGTTAATTTCAAAAGTAAAGCCTTTTCTAAAATCACTTGCAAAAAGCATATATACTCTCCTTTATTTATATATTCATAATATACCGATACACTATTTTACACTATTTGTGAAAAAAAATCAAGTACTAATCGGCTTTTTCTACACAATTTCAGCAACTTTTTACTTAATTATTTGATAATGAGGAGTTCCTTTGGCATATGTGTAAGGTTTACTGTGCCTTCTTCTGTGAAGTAGAGCATATCTTCGATACGAACACCGAACTTGCCTTCGATATAGATACCTGGTTCGATTGTGAGGATATTGCCTGCTTCGAGAGGTGTTGTGTCGATCTTATTAGCTCTTGGGCCTTCGTGAACAGCAAGACCGATGCAGTGGCCGAGACCATGCTGGAAGCATTCGCCGTAACCTGCTTCTGTGATGATGTTACGAGCGAGAGCGTCGATTTCTTTACCCGGCATACCAAGCTTTGCGCCTTCGAGGCAAGCGAGCTGAGCCTTGAGAACTGTGTTGTAAACATGTTCCATTTCTTCTGTTACATAACCGAATGCAACTGTTCTTGTCATATCGGAGCAGTAACCACCGATCTTAGCGCCGAAGTCCATTGTGAGGAAGTCGCCTTCTTCGATCTTCTTATCTGTTGGAACGCCGTGTGGAAGAGAAGAATTCTTACCGGAAACAGCGATTACAGGGAATGCAAGACCTTCGGAACCGTGCTTGCTCATTTCGTATGTAAGGAGTGTTGCTACATCCTTTTCTGTCATGCCGACCTTGAACTGCTTGAGAGCTTCTGTGAGAGCTGCTTCTGCAATAGCCTGAGCCTTCTTGATACATTCGAGTTCATGAGCATCCTTATTGCGTCTTACGATTTCAATACCGTCATCGAATGCCACGAATTCAGCATCGATCTGAGCCTTGTAATTTTCAAAATCAAATACGCTCATTGTGCGGTTTTCAAAGCCGATACGCTTGATGCCCTGTTCCTTGACGATTTCAGCAAGGTCTTCCATGAATGTCTTCTTGAGCTGAGTTACTGTGATGTCAGGATTTGCGCCCTTCTTTGCAGCTTCAATATATCTGAAGTCTACGATGAAGTATGCCTTGTCCATTGTGATGAGAACATTGCCGGCGGAAGAACCGAAGCCTGTAACATATCTTCTGTTTTCACCGGATGTTACGAGGAGCGCGCAAAGCTCTTTTTCTTTCATCTTTGCTCTGATTTTTTCAAGTCTTGTCATAAGTCTATATCTCCTTTAAATATTTTCATATATTGATTTCATTATAACAGCATCTTCAGCCTGTGTGCCTGCACTTTCACAGATAAATGTCGGAGAATACTCTCTTTCCTTTATTATCTTTGCAACATGGTCAAACACAGGACCATAGGTTTCATCTTCAAATGTAAGATGACGCACTTCCCCGCCCCTGCTGTATTCAATTTTGCTGAAATGGGAATGGAATCGCTTTGCTCTTTCGATGCCGATTGCTTTTTCCATTTTGTCAAACAAGTCAGCGAAAGCTTCATAGCTGTTGAGCGAGCCGTGAGTGCGGGCATTGAGATGACCGAAGTCTATACAAGGCAGAAGTCTTTCGTCGAGAGTGCATATTTCAAGCACTTCTTCAAGTGTACCGAGGACATTTATTTTCCCCATCGTTTCGATACACGGAATGATATGAGATAAGCCATTTTCATCGAGAGCTTTTAAAAATGCCCTGACATTTATTTTTGTATTCTCCATGGCTTCTTCCCTGCTCATTTTAGAAAGACCGCCCATATGGATAACTATACGCTGACCGCCCATAATATCAACGCATTTTGCGCTGTCGAGTATGTACCTGATATTCTTTTCAACTCTTTCAGGCTCTGCCGACGAGAGATTTATAAAATACGGTGCGTGAAGCGAAACCTGTATTCCGTGAAGCTTGGCTTCGTCGCCTATTGCTTTAGCTGTGACTTCACCGATATTCACACCTCGTCCGCATTGATATTCATATGCTGTAAGCCCCTTATTTTTGAGCCACAGCGGAGCATTTTTTGATGATTTATATTCCTTTGAGAAACTGTCTGAGTTTCCCGCAGGACCGAAGAGAACTTTCATTTGATATTACCTTTTCTTTAGTATCAGTTATATTTTATCATACTTTTCATATATTTAACAAGGGGGAGGACCATAAATTTATGAATAATACTAAAGTTTTTTTATTTGCTTCGCTTAATGATTCGCAAAATGTATCCAAAATCACTCGGAACTGCACTTTTTTCAATTACTATATAGATAAAAACGGATTATTGAGGAAGCGGACAGCTAATCCGGGCAATATGAGCGGGCTAATGTATCTGTCTGATTACGGCATTGATAATTACAAAGAGCTGGATATTCCGCGCCTTTCCATGGATATTTTATCCGAGTGCCGTTCAAGGAGATATTCCGGTATTTTTCTCGATTTTGAAAACAGACAGAGCATCGAGCTACTTCGCAATATCGGTATGCTTGTTATGCGAAATGGAATTACTGTTTTTATTCCTGTTGCCTTTGCGGGATGTGTGCAGAATGCCAAGCTTGTTGTACCTTCCGCAATAAGCGGAGGCAGTTTTGAGCAGATGCTTCGGGAATACAAGACAAAGTACGGCGCAGAAAATCTCTGCCTTGATATTATCCGCACCTGTCAGGATTTCACCATGCCTTCATATATGCCCGAGGGCAAAAATCTGTCAGATGAGGAGTTTGATGCTTTGATGAATGAACATTCACCAAGCTCATTCTTTTCCAAGGATTTATGCTCAAAATATTTTACATATCGCTGTGACGGAGAATATCATTTCGTTATATATGACGATGCTTCTACCGCTATTTCCAAGCTCGAAATTGCTGATTCACTGAGATTTTATGCGGCGTTTATTCTTTATTCCGATTTTGGTGATGATGCAAAATATATTTTAAACAGATAGAGAAAACCACGGCCAATCTGACCGTGGTTTATTTTATATATTTCTGATATAATCTGTCATTTCTGCAATATTATCTGCGCAATATCTGCCTTCATCTATTCCATTTTCGGTGGAAAAAATATGGATTTTTCCGCCTTGTCTGTCGTATGCAAAGCAATCCAGACAATCATCTGCATCAGCGAAAAAGATGTATCTTCCCTTTTCGATTTCACAGAATATCTCATTTGCCGCAAGAATACTGTCAATACACCAGAAATGAACATAGCTGTAATTTATGTCCATACCAAATCCGTCTGATTCTTCATAAAGCTTTCTGAAATCAGCGGGAAACTCAAATTTCAGCCTATTTTCAGCATATTCTATTTTATCCGCCCCTTTATGGGCATACCATACTTTTTCTGCCATATTATTCAATTACAATAAGCTCGGACAATGCACGGGTATACGCGATGTACTGCTCATTTTTAGTCATATCGCGCGGCACAGCATATACCTTATCAAACTCAAGACCTTTTGCGCTTTCGATGTCGATGAAAGACACCTTGTCTTTTTCTGTCTTTCCAACCACAACAGCGTCGTTTTTCTTATACATCGAAACAACGCGCTTCATATATGGTGACTTCAGATCTTTGCAGATAATTGCAACACGCTTGCCTTCTGTATCAAGGCTGATATACGGTAATTCCTCAAAGTCCATATGCTCAACTTCAACGCCGTTGATACCGACAGCCTGCGTTGTCATATCAAGCTTTTCATTACTGTAATCGGCAATCTGAATCGTATTGCGATAGTTGATAGGAAGTTCAAAATGAGAAAATCCGCGAATCATATCAAGCTTATTCCAGTCATCTGTGCCTCTGCCGATTTTTATAAGCTGATTTGTGTCGCCGTAGATATTGAAGATTACTCCGCCGTTGACCTTGTTCATCAGTTTATATTCGCAAGGCGAAATATCCTGACCTTCGTCGACTGCAAGCAGGGCATCACTTGTTCTTATCTTGCCGTACATAAGATAGAAGAATAAAAGCTTTGCGTAAATGTAGAAACGATAATGCTCGATGTTTTTCAGCTCGCTGATAGTTTTGTTCCATTCGCCGACAGCCTGTGCAAAGCTTTCGGCAAAAATCTCCTCTACATCAAAGGAAAGCAGACGGTCACGGGAGCGGATAAGGGAGTTGAATTCATCTTCCGAGATAGTTTTGCTCCTTATCTCCTCGATTTCCTTTTCAACATCACCTACACCCTTTGTATGGTCGATAATTCGCTGTTTTGCAGCGGCAATATCGTCGTTATAGGCTGTGATATTTCTGTATGAGCCTGCAATAGCATCGTGTGGAATGCCGAGCAGATGGAGATGCCATTCAAGATTAGGTGTTTTATAGTTGATGCGCGAAGCATTCTTGATTGTATTAGGCTCTCCTCTTTCGAGATTCTTTTCGACAATCGATTTTGCCTTACTTACAATAAGACGGTGCATCGTATCACGCTCTCGTTCATATCGGGCAATATGGACATGGTCGCGGGATATTTTTTCAAGAAGGCTTGCCTTACGCTCTTCGCGCTGGGCAATCATTTCTCGTGCCGAGTTTTCACCGCTGAGAATTGCCGAGATGGTCTGGAGATAAACGTCAATTTTCTTATAAGTATTGTCGTCGAAGACTATATTTTTATTGAAACCAAACTTTTCGTTAATCTTGTCGATCTTTGAATATGAAACTTCTTCTTCAAACTTATCCCAAACATCTTTGTATGCTTTGTTCAGCGCTTCTTCAAACTCATCAGAGTATAAATAGGCGAGGAAATCCTGCGGAAGATCCTTTTCGCTGATGATTTTATCGGCATTTTTAAGGATCTTCGTTCTGATTAGCTTTTTCTCCTTGTTTTTCTGATTCATCGGCATAACTTTGCGGGAAATGACGTGTTCTTCATACTCACTGAGGAGATAGCTGTAATATTTTTCTACTGTTATGCGCTCAATTTTGCTCAGCTCAAGACGCTCCGAAAGAGCGTTGATATGCATATTGAACATTTCATTAGGAGTGATAATCTTGACTCGCTCCCAGTTAAGCTTTGGATTATTAAACTTGAGATAGGACAATCTGTGGAGCAAAACCATTGTCTTACCGGAGCCTGCACAGCCCTGAACAATAATATCATTTTCAAACGGAAGGCGGTTGATGTTATTCTGCTCTTCCTGCATGGAAACGATGATTGGTGTAAGCTCGCGCTGCTGACGCTTTTCATTGAGGATTTTAATGAGAAATGGCTCTGTTACGATGTCAGCACCCATTACATCAGCGCCTGCTCCCTCCCTGCCTGCGCCATAAGCCATACTCTGATACTCATTTTCATAGGCAACGAGCTCAGCATCTTTTACAAACAGGGCGCGTCTAAGAAGCAATCTGTAATCGAAGTCGTTATGTGTAAACTCCAGCTCGTTTTTCATGTAGAAACGCTGACCGACAGGCGTACGCCAGTCGTAGACAAGAAACTTATTGTCAAGGTAAATCGAGCGTTCACCTATATAGGCTATAAGACCTTCGTTTTCGTCACCCTTGACGGCAAAATCCATTCGTCCTGTGTAAGGTGAATTATATAAATTGGCAAACTCCGCTCTTTCTCTGCGGTTTTCGTTAGCGTCAGCTATTCGTGTTACATCACCGTAAAGCATCTCACCAAAAGCGTTGGTGGCATAAGTGGGATTTTTATCGAGGAATAAAATATGGTCCTCTATTTCTTCCTTGACTTTCGTAAGGTATTTTTCTTCTTCTTCAAAAACTTTGTCTTTCATATAAATCACCTCTTTTCAAATTATTCTTTATATTCCGTTGAGATTATGTTATAATATACTTATCAGATTAAAGGAGGACAGCATGGAAGAGCTTAAAACCAAAATCAAATACTATCTTCGAAAACTCACCGAGCGGCCGATAATCTGCTTCTGTGTAGCTATTGCCATTCTGTTGCTTCAATATATTTTGCTGGAAATCATTCCATTTCGATTTATAAGTACAGTAATTGCACTTCTGATGCAGTTTTCCACTCTTGCTTTGTGCAGTAAAGCCGTTGTTTTTGCCGCCGATGCCTGCTCACTCAGAACAATGATAGCACTTTTTATGATATTTTTCATTCTGGTGGTCGTTGTTCTCATTTCCTCAGCAGGACTTGTTGTAATGCGCCTTCTGGGAGCCTGATATTTTAAATAAAGACACAACAATCAGGGCGGGGATTTTCCGCCCTGATTTTTATGTATAACTTCTTATTTCATTGAAGCCTTGATTACTCTGAGAGCATTTTCGTGGTTGATCATGTCGATTTCACGAGGTGTGAAGTGCTTGGAAAGAGCCTCTTCAAGCTTTGGCATACCTGCATAGTCAACCCATTCAAGTGTTGGAGCGATACCGTCAAAGTCAGAGCCCCATGCAACAGCTTCCATACCGGCCTTATCCTTGATGTGGAGCATATGCTTTACAACATCGTCGATTGTGGAGAAGTTGCTGCCGTCACGAAGGAAGGAGCTGGAGAAGTTTACACCGACAACAGAGCCTGTTTCGCCCACAAGCTTGAGCTGTTCATCCCAGAGATTTCTCTTGTGGGAAGCAAGATTTCTTGCGCAGGAATGGGATGCTACGAATGGCTTCTTGGAGTACTTTGCCACATCATAGAAACCGCCTTCATTGAGGTGAGATACGTCGATGAGCATACCGAGTTCATTCATATAACCGAGAGCTTCAATACCGAATTCCTTGAGGCCCTTCTTCATAATTGTATCGTCATCGGAGTTTGGATAGCCGAAACAGTTTTCAAAGTTCCATGTGAGAGTGATAAGACGGACACCCTTATCGTAGAACTCCTTGATTCTTTCCATCTTGCCCTGAACAGGGTCGCCTTCTTCGATTGTAAGGATGGAGGACATCTTGCCTTCAGCCTTATTCTTCATGATTTCATCATAGTTGCGTGCAGGAAGAATGAACTCCTTATTCTTTTCCATTTCGGAAAGATAGACTTCATAAGCCTTATTGAAATATTTATATGAGCTGTCTTCGCCATAGATTTCCTTCATCTTCATCATAGGAATGAAGATAGCAAAGAACTGAGCAAGGCAGCCGCCCTTCTGAAGCTTTGCAATATCAATATGACCATCGTTCTCACGAAGAGCAATCTTGCCGTCAGAAAGAGCCATGCGCATAATAGTGTCACAATGCATATCTACAATTTTCATAAATGTACCTCCACTTTATTGGATTTTTTTGTGTTTGCTATATTATAACATTAAATTTTGCAAATTAAAAGAAAAATTTGAAAAAAAGACTTGTTTATTTTGGAATTAAGTGATAGAATAAAAATGTCAATAAAATGGTATTTATGCGAAGCTGTATGTATGTTTCGCTTTTGTGCTATGTTTTGACATTTAAATTGATTACAATATATTTATTGGAGGAGATTATAATGCATAAGAAACTCTTTATCCCAGGTCCAATCGACTGCCGTCCAGAAGTTCTTGAAAAGCTCGCTCAGCCAATGATCGGCCACCGTACAAAGGAATGTACAGAAATCGGCCAGAGAATCATGGCTAACATGCAGAAGATCTGGAAGACTAAGAACGTTGTTGTTATTTCCACAACATCCGGTTCCGGTCTTATGGAAGCTGCTATCAAGTGCTGCACAGCTAAGCGCGCAGCTTGCTTCTCTGTTGGTTCTTTCGGTGACAGATGGCACAAGATGGCTACAACAAACGGCGTTGAAGCTGACATCTTCCGTTCCGAAGAAGGTAAGTGCACAACTCCAGAAATGGTTGAAGAAGCTCTTGCTACAGGTAAGTATGACCTTATCACAGTTACACATAACGAAACATCTTCCGGTGTTATGAACCCAGTTGGCGAAATCGCTAAGGTTGTTGCTAAGTACCCAGATGTAGTATTCTGCGTTGACTCCGTTTCTTCCGCAGGCGGCGCTGATATCCCAGTTGACGAATGGGGCATCGACATCTGCATCACATCCACACAGAAGTGCCTTGGTGTTCCTCCAGGACTTTCCCTCGCATCTGTTTCCGAAAAGGCTTACAACAGAGCTAAGACAGTTCCTAACCGTGGTCTTTACCTCGACATCGTTTCTATCTATGACATGATGGCTGAAAAGGCTCAGTATCCTTCCACACCAGCTCTCTCCCTTATGTACGCTCTTGACTGGCAGCTCGATCAGATCGTTAACGTTGAAGGTATCGAAAACCGTTACGCTCGTCACATCGAAATGGCTGAATACATCCGTGCATGGGCTAAGAAGCACTTCGGTCTCGTAGCTGATGAAGCTCACCTTTCCAACACACTTACAGTTATCAAGAAGCCAGAAAACGTAGATATCGCTGACCTCAACAAGAAGCTCGGTGAACTCGGTCTCACAGTTGCTCCTGGTTACGGCAAGCTTAAGGCTTCTTCCTTCCGTATCTCCCATATGGGCGACTACACAATGGAAGACATGAAGCTCGTTACATCCTCTATCGAAAAGGTTCTCGGCTTGTAATTTGTATTTTCTTCTATAAAGGCGTACGCTGTACGCCTTTATAGTTATATTTACTGAAAAAATCTTCAGGGGGCTCCCCCGCTATTACTATTTATATTCTAAAGGAGAATGTTATCATGATTAAGATTCTTGCTTCTGACGGTATGGAGAAGGCAGCTGTTGCTCTCCTTCGCGAAAAGGGCTATGAAGTAGAAGAACAGTTCTACGCACCAGAAGAACTCGGCGCAAAGCTCGCTGAAGTTGACGTATTGGTAGTTCGTTCCGCAACTAAGGTTCGCAAGCCAATCATCGACGAAGCTAAGAAGGCTGGCAAGCTTCAGCTCGTTATCCGCGGCGGTGTTGGCGTTGACAACATCGACGTAGCATACGCAGAAGAAAACGGCATCAAGGTTCGCAACACACCAAAGGCATCCAGCGACTCCGTTGCTGAACTCGCTCTCGGTCATATGTTCGCTCTCGCTCGTTACATTGCAGTTGCAAACGTAACAATGAAGAACGGCGAATGGAACAAGAAGAAGTACGAAGGTATCGAACTCGCTGGCAAGACACTCGGTCTTATCGGTATGGGTCGTATCTCCCAGTCTATCGCAAGAAAGGCTACAGCTCTCGGCATGAATGTTATCTACACAGATATCTTCGAAATCAAGGGTCTCCCAGAATCCTACAAGAGCATGAGCCGTGACGAAGTTCTCGCAAATGCTGACTTCGTTTCTCTCCACATTCCAGCAGCTAAGGACGGCAAGCCAGTTATCGGCGCAGCTGAACTCGCTCTCATGAAGCCAACAGCTTACATCATCAACACAGCTCGTGGCGGTCTCGTTGACGAAGACGCTCTTGTAGAAGCTCTTGACAACGGCAAGCTCGCAGGCGCAGCTCTCGACGTATTCGCAGAAGAACCAGCTAAGAACGAAAAGGTTCTCAAGCACTCCAAGATTTCCCTCACACCACATATCGGCGGCTCCACAAAGGAAGCTCAGGCTCGTATCGGTATGGAAATCGTTGACATCATCGAAGACCACTTCAAGAAGTAATTTTCTTCAATAAAATTAAATAATAGGGACGGATGAGACCATCCGCCCCTATTACCAAAGTCAAATAATATAAAGGAGAAACTAACTAATATGGCAGTTGTAAGACCATTTAAGGCTATTCGTCCTACACCAGAACTTTCCGATAAGGTTGCTGCTCTTCCTTACGACGTAATGAACTCTGACGAAGCTCGCGAGATGGTTAAGGGCAATCCTTATTCCTTCCTCCACATCGACAAGGCTGAAATCGACCTCGATCCTTCTATCGACCATTACGATCAGCGTGTTTACGAAAAGGCAGCTACAACACTTACAGAAATGATCAAGAACGGCACATTCATCCAGGATGAAAAGGCTTGCTACTATGTTTACAAGCAGGTTATGGACGGCCGCGCTCAGATCGGTATCGTTGGTTGTGCATCTATCGACGACTATATCAACAACATCATCAAGAAGCACGAACTTACACGTGCTGACAAGGAAACAGACCGTGTAAACCACGTTGACTTCCTCGACGCTAACACAGGTCCTATCTTCCTCACATACAAGGCTCGCAAGGGCATCAACGAAATCGTTAACAAGACAATGGAAAATGCTCCTGTTTATGACTTCGTAACAGAAGACGGCATCGGCAACACAGTATGGGTTATCTCCGATGACGCAGACGTAGCAGCTATTTCTCAGGAATTTGCTGATACACAGTACCTCTACATCGCTGACGGCCACCACAGAAGTGCTTCCGCAGTTCGTGTCGGCAGAAAGCGCCGTGTTCAGAACCCAGAATACACAGGTAACGAAGAATTCAACTTCTTCCTCTCCGTATTCTTCCCAGATGAGCAGCTTTACATCATGGACTACAACCGTGTAGTTGTTGACCTCAACGGTCTCACAGACGAAGAATACTTTGCTGCTGTTGAAAACAAGTTCACAGTTGAAGAATATAAGGGTGAAGGCCAGTACCGCCCAACAGAAAAGCATACATTCGGTATGTTCATCAACAACAAGTGGTACATCCTCACAGCTAAGGAAGGCACATACGATGCTAACGATCCAGTTGAACGCCTCGATGTTTCCATCCTCCAGAAGAACCTCCTCAACCCAATCCTCGGCATCGGCGATCCACGTACAGACAACCGCATCGACTTCGTTGGCGGTATCCGTGGTCTCGCAGAACTTGAACGCCGTGTAAATGAAGGCATGAAGGTTGCTTTCTCCATGTTCCCAACAACAATCGATGATCTTATCGACATCGCTGACGCAGGTAAGATTATGCCTCCAAAGTCCACATGGTTTGAGCCAAAGCTTCTCTCCGGTCTCTTCATCCACAAGCTTAAGTAATCAATTACAAATAGCAAAAGCCACTCAGATGAGTGGCTTTTTTATTTTGTTTAGAACCAGTATTCACTATCCGGGGCATCAGGATAATAATCCATTTCCATAATGCCACCTCTTTCCATAGTTTCAAAATATGTAAGAGTTTTAAGCGACATTTCATGACCTACAATGATGATGGTATCATGATGGGAATACTTATCGAGTACAGCTCTCATTCTCCTGCGCATAGGCTCAAGTTCCTCCCATGTGCAGTCTTTCCCTGCTGGGTGAACGCCCTTATATTCCTTGAATTCTTTTGCTGCATCAGGAGATTTCCTCATTGTGTTGCTCATATCGGCAATCCATTCATGAAGTCCTACTTCAACAGCAACATCAATTCCTGTATTCTTTGAAATGATCTGTGCAGTCTGGAGTGCTCTTGTATACGGAGAAGAAATGATTATTTTTGCATTTTTAAGACGCTCATCATGGGAAGTTTCTTCAGCTTTTTCGACACCTTCTTTTGCAAGAGGAGCAAAATTCTTGCCAAATCCCCAGAATCCATATTTATCTGCCTGTGTATAATCAGGCTCTGCGTGTCGTACGATATATACTTTCATAAGCTTCTCCCTATCTTGCATCCTTTGAGAAAATCAGAAGTCCTCTGCCCTTGCCTATTGTTACATGGGCAATTTTTTCTGTGATTTCATTGCTTATTCCAAGGCTTTTATAACGATACATTTCCGCATTTTGAAGCGGATACTTCACACCTTCAAGTATGACACCCTCAAGCTTTTCATCAACCGGCACAATACTCATATACTTAAAGCCGTCAGGCATTGTGTAATCTCCGCTTTCAAGCTTTGTTATAATATTGCACCTGTCAAAGGCAAATATCTTTGCGGATATCCAATCGGGATTGAGCAGACCGAGCAGATTGGACATCATATGGTCTGCCCTGCCGCCAAGTATGCCTGTAAGATAAATCTCATCAGCGCCTGTTTCAATCGCCTTATAAATACAAGCCTCGGTATCTGTCCAGTCTTTTTCACACGGATGACGAATCACATCACAATTATCCGCTGAGGGCGCAGAGTCAAAATCGCCGATATGGAGATCGACACCAATGCCCAACTTGTCAGCTTTTTCTATGCCTCCGTCGGCACAGATAACATATAAATCATCATTTTCATCATATATTTTATTGATATAATCAATATCACTCTCAGGAGATGATGCGATTATAAGGACTTTCATTATTCCCACTCCTTAAGTGCGGCGAGTTCTTCATAAAGCTTGAGATAGCTTTCGTGTCTTGATGCGCTGATAATACCATCTTCGATGGCCTGCTTGACAGCACAATCAGGCTCTTTTCTATGTGTACAGCCGTTGAATCTGCACTTGTCCCAATATGGCTCCATCTCCGGGAAAAGATGCATAAGATAGTCCTTTTCTATTTTATGCATTCTTGTAAGATCGAATGAGGAGAAACCAGGTGTATCAGCTACAAACCTGCCTTCATCGAGAACGAAAAGCTCTGTTGTTCGTGTAGTATTCTTACCACGGCTGATTTTCTCACTGATAGAACCAACTTCAAGCTCAATATCGCTGAAAACTGCATTGAGAATACTCGATTTTCCAACACCGGAATTGCCTGTGAAAACAGAAACCGAATTCTTTGTCAGCTCTCTTATCTCATCGCAGCCTTCTTTAGTAACTGCGCTGCATGAAA
>SVKW01000134.1 GCA_015068285.1 Oscillospiraceae bacterium
TAAATTCGCAAGGTGGGGATTTATCAATACCGAGGGCGAAGAAGTCATTCCACTTCAATTCCGCGAAGCGAGAGGCTTTGAAAATGGTCTTGCAGCGGTTTGCACCAAGGATAAAACATGGGGATTTATAAACGAGAAAGGTGAGTTTGAGCTCGAAATTGAAGGTTGCATAAGGTTGGAAAACTTTGAAAACGGACTTGCTATGGCGCGTACGGAAAATGCCTGCGGTCTTATAAATGAAAAGGGCGAATTTGTTGTCAAAGTTGAAAATGCTATTGAAATGGGGCATTTACATAACGGAATGGCATGGTTTCGTGACAAAAATGATAAGTATGGCTATGTAAATGCCGATGGCGAAATAGTTATTGAGCCGCAGTTTGAGCGATTTGTGAGAAATCTGAAATGGGGGGCCTGCAATTTCTATGATGATGGCTATGCAATAGTGGAAACAACCGACCGCAAACAAGGCGTTATTGACAAGCAGGGCAACTTTATTATTGAGCCGATTTATGACTATATAGGATAGGGTGATTTTATGAAAAAGTATCTTGCGAGGAAAGTTCTTTTGCGTGGCGGATGCTGTGTACTGGCGATTATGCTGATAGTTGCTTATATGCCGCTGATGAACCTATATTCATTTGATGCCTTGTGGACAGAAATTATGGGGAGCAACCTGAAAGGGCTTGACGAATATCCCCACGTTGAAGCGGTGTATTTCAGACAGAAGCCGTACAGCATTTTTTATGAATGCGCGGTATACCCTTATCTTGATGCCGAACTGGAAGGGAAAATACGCGATTTGGGTTATCCGTTTAATTTCTTCCTTATTAAATACGTGGGTGTCGACCGCCAGCTCGGCTGGCCTGACCATTATACATCCAACCCAAGAGGTATAGAATAACAAAAGCCGCTCTTTTGGGCGGCTTTTCTTTTGCCGTAAATTGACTTTTATCCTTACTTATGCTATAATGATATGGATAATGGATAATCAGACGCAATTTTACTATAAATTATTCGGAGGAAATATGATAGATCGCAGTAAGATCCGTAATTTTTCTATAATCGCACATATCGACCACGGCAAGAGTACTCTTGCTGACCGCCTTATGCAGCTTTGCGACGCCGTTTCCGACCGTGAAATGGAAGACCAGCTCCTTGACAACATGGACCTGGAGCGTGAACGCGGCATTACAATCAAGGCTCGCGCTGTCACACTTGAATACAAGGCTGACGACGGCGAAATCTACCGCCTTAACCTTATCGACACACCGGGCCATGTCGACTTCAACTACGAAGTTTCCCGTTCGCTTGCCGCCTGCGAAGGCGCAATTCTCGTTGTCGATGCGGCACAGGGCATTGAGGCGCAGACACTTGCCAACACATATCTCGCACTTGAGCACAATCTCGAAGTTCAGCCTGTCGTAAACAAAATCGACCTTCCATCGGCTGACCCTGCACGCGCAAAGCACGAAATCGAGGACATCATCGGCATTCCTGCTATGGATGCTCCTGAGGTTTCGGCTAAAATGGGCATCAATATCAGAGATGTTCTTGAGTCCATCGTTCACAATATTCCTGCCCCTGATGCAGGCCTGCAGGACGGCACAATGCGCGCCCTTATTTTCGACAGCCAGTATGACAGCTACCGCGGTGTTATCGTTTACATCCGCGTCAAGGACGGCACAATCAGACAGGGACAGACAATCAAGATGATGGCTTCCGGCGCTTCCTTCCAGGTTGTTGAAGTAGGCCGTCTCCGTCCTCTCGGCTTTGAGCCTTGCAGTGAGCTTACAGCAGGTGAAGTTGGCTATTTCACAGCTTCCATCAAGAATGTCAAGGACACACGCGTCGGCGATACTGTCACAGATTTTGCAAATCCTGCCGCCGAGCCACTGACAGGCTATAAGAAGATACAGCCAATGGTTTATTCGGGCGTTTATCCTGCCGACGGCAAGAAGTATCCTGACCTTCGTGACGCTCTCGAAAAGCTCCAGCTCAACGATGCAGCTCTTACTTATGAGCCTGAAAGCTCTGCCGCTCTCGGCTTCGGCTTCCGTTGCGGTTTCCTCGGCTTGCTCCATATGGAAATCATTCAGGAGCGCCTTGAACGCGAATACAATCTCGAACTCATCACAACAGCTCCGTCTGTTATCTATAAGGTAACTATGATGGACGGCAGCGAGCTTACTATCGATAATCCGCTCAACTATCCAAATCCGGGCGAAATTATGGAGGCTCGCGAGCCTATCGTTAAGGCAAATATCATCGTGCCTACTGAATATGTTGGCAATATCATGGATCTTTGTCAGGACCGCCGCGGTATTTTCAAGGATATGACATATCTCGATACAAACCGCGTTGAAGTCCACTATGAATTGCCGCTCAACGAAATCATCTATGACTTCTTCGATGCTCTCAAGTCCCGTACAAGAGGCTATGCCTCCCTCGACTATGAGTTCCTCGAATACCGTAAGTCCAACCTTGTCAAGCTTGACATTCTTCTCAACGGCGACGTTGTTGACGCCCTTTCCTTTATCGTTCATACTGAAAAGGCTTATGAAAGAGCGAGAAGAATTGCTGAAAAGCTCAAGGAGCACATTCCAAGACAGATGTTTGAAGTGCCTATTCAGGCGGCTGTCGGCGGCAAGGTAATTGCCCGTGAAACTGTCAAGGCTATGCGTAAGGACGTTCTCGCCAAGTGTTATGGCGGTGACATCACTCGTAAGAAGAAGCTTCTTGAAAAGCAGAAGGAAGGTAAGAAGCGTATGCGTGCCCTCGGTTCTGTTGAAGTTCCGCAGGAAGCATTCATGGCTGTCCTCCGTCTTGACGACGATAAGTAAAAACTGCAAAGGCGGAGTAAAATCCGCCTTTTTATGTACAAACGAGCGATGCTCACCTCTGTAATTTTGTAGGGACCGACGTCCCCGGCGGTCCAAGTGCAAACGTAATTCGTACAAACTACATCATTTGCAATGAGTAGGGGAGGGTCTCTGCGCCCTCCCGAAAAAGACCGCAGGTTATCTTATTTAATCTGTGCAAAGCAAACCTAAATGTTCCGAAAGCAATTCATGGCGTATGCCAATCCATTCTCCTGAAAGGAGCTACACAATGCTTGGTATCTATATCCACATTCCGTTCTGCAAAAGCAAATGCGGCTATTGTGATTTCTGTTCGACAACTAAATATGACGATAAAATGATGGATGGCTATATGAAAACCCTCATCACCCAGATTGAGGAGTTTTTTGAGGACAGCAACCAGAAGGCTGACACCGTTTATTTCGGCGGAGGCACTCCGTCGATTTTCGGCGCGAAACGCATCGGCAAGGTGCTGAAAGAGCTTCGCAAGCACGTTGAAATCCATCCAAATGCCGAAATCACTGTCGAAGCCAACCCTGAAAGCTGTGACAAAGCCTTCTGCAAGGAGCTGAAAAAGCACGGTGTAAACCGCCTTTCTCTCGGTGTCCAGTCGGCGATCGACTCGGAATTGTTCACCATCGGCAGAATCCACACCTTTAAGCAGGCGCAGGAGGCGGTGAAAATCGCAAAGGAATACCTGACAGAAAATATCAGCCTTGACCTTATCTACGGTCTGCCCGACCAGACGATGGAAAGCTGGGACGAAAGCCTGCAAAGCATAATCGACCTTGCTCCTGCACACATTTCGGCTTATGGGCTTCGTCTTGAAGAAGGCTCGAAAATGTACCACATGGACCTCAATCTCCCCGACGATGATATGCAGGCAGATATGTACCTCTATGCCGTCGAAAAGCTGAAAAATGCCGGCTATGACCAGTATGAGGTATCAAATTTCGCGAAAAACGGCATGATTTCCCGCCATAACAGCAAATATTGGGATCTTACTGAATATCTCGGTCTCGGTGCGGCGGCTCATTCGCTCTATGGCGGCAGGCGCTTCGGCTATTCGGGAAATATCAATAATTATATAAACGGCATCATCGAGCTAAGTGAAAGCGAGGATATGGCTCTTGAGAAGAAATATCGCAAGGGCGAGTACATCATGCTTATGCTCCGCACAACAAAGGGCATAAATGAAGCCGAGTTTTACAGCATTTTCGGCGAGGATTTCAAGGAATACGGCAAAAAGCTGGAAATCTTCATTAAAAATGGCTATGCCGAATATGACGGAATGACATATCGCCTTACACCGAAGGGCTTCTTGATTTCAAATACCATAATAAATGAACTTATATAGGTGAAAAAATGCGAGTTTTTGAAGAAAATCTTAATGAAAACACCAAAGAAATATGGCTGACAGAGGAAAATGTCCGCCATGTTGTCCGTGTAATGCGCAAGCAGGCAGGTGACAAGATAACTGTCTGTGACGGCGAGGGCAAGGATTTTATGTGTGAAATCGCCGAAACCACCAAGGACAGCGTGCTGTGCAAGGTTGAAAATGTCGTGCCTTGCGACAGCGAAATGAAAAGCAAGGTAACGGTTTTCGCAGGTCTCGGCAAGGGCGACAAGCCTGAAATGATAATTCAGAAATGTGTCGAGCTTGGCGCGCACAACATAGTATTTTTCACCTCCGATAACTGCGTTATCAAGCTGGGCAAGGGGGATAACGAGAAGAAAACTGTCCGTTATAACAAAATTGCCCGTGATGCAGGCAAGCAGAGCGGCAGAGGTGTGCTTCCGAAGGTCGAGCCTATCGTCACATTCAAGGAAGCTGTCGAAATGGCAAAAAGCTACGACCTGCCGCTTTTCCTCTATGAATGTGAGGACAGATTTACGCTGAAAAACAACCTTCTTAATGCAGAAAAGCACGATACTATTGCCATAATCACAGGTCCTGAGGGTGGATTTTCTCTTAAGGAAGTTGAGCTTTGCGAAAAGGAAGGCTTGATTTTTACAACCTTGGGCAAGCGTATTTTACGCTGTGAAACTGCGCCCGTTGCCGCACTTGCCGCGATTTCTGCCATTTTAGAGGAATAGTGTTACAGAGCAGAGCTGATTTGCAGCTCTGTTTTTTGTTCCCATTGTATAATCAGAAGCTGCTTTATACATTAAATCTATAATAAATAAGCCAGTTTATTGGTAAAATATATTGGACAAATATATTATTCAATGGTATACTGTATGTTACTGATTTAACAAAAGGGGCAATTATGAAAAATCAAATGGAAAAAAATGTTACAACGCTGGAAGCGCTTGCCATCGTTGTAGGCATGATAATCGGCAGCGGTATCTTCCTCAAGCCGAGCGTCGTTCTTTCGAGCGCAGGCAGCCCGCTCATGGCGATTTGCGCATGGGTAGCAGGCGGCATTATCACTCTCGCATCTGCTCTTTCGATAGCCGAGCTTGCTTCCGCTATTCCAAAGACAGGCGGTCTTTACACATATCTTGAAGACATCTACGGCGGCCTCTGGGGCTTCCTTCTCGGCTGGGTACAGACAATCATCTCCTATCCTGCCTCCATCGCAGCCCAGACAATCGCATTTGCAACTTA
>SVKW01000135.1 GCA_015068285.1 Oscillospiraceae bacterium
CCTTGCCCCGTCTGCTGCTGATTATTTTCCTCAAAAATCGGCTCTTTTTCAAATTCTTCCACAGGCTCGGCAGTGAAAAACTGCCCGCCATTTGAGTTTATGTATCGGTTATACATTTTTCACCGCCTTTCGCCCTATCTTCTCAAGCCTCTTATGGCATTTTTCGCGCTTTTCGCCATTCCGGCCATGTTGACAGCCCTGTCAATACTGCCCGACCGATTTTCATTCACATAAGGCTTGATAGCCTTTAAAAGATTGGCCCTGTCATTGTCGACAGAGGCAGAGCCGCCCATCATCTGCAGAATATTGGGCAGCATATCGGCAAAACCGCTCCGCTTTTCTGCATTTTGGGGCTGATTTTCTGCCGTCTGCGCCGTATTTGAAGCGGAAAGACCGCTGAGAATATTGTCAAGAGCGCCGCTTTGCTTCATTTTCTGCAAGGTGTCTGCCAGCGCATTTGAATCAATTTCGGGCGGCGGAGCAGAAGCGCCATTCTGCGCCATGATTTTTGAAGCCATCTCAAAAGCCGCCTTCATCTTTTCAGGATCATTGAGTACAGAATCCAGTTTATTTTCCATTTTTTACCTCATTATCTCAAGCAGCTTCGCCGCCAGCGCCGCCCCTTCCTTCGAGCTGAGCAGGGTGGAAATGGCAGTCTTTGCCCGTTCTCCGTCGCCGTCGATGGCAGCCTGCGCCGCCTGTCTGACAGCGTCTGTCGCTCCGTTTGCAAGCAGAGAAAGAATTTCATACCCCTCATGGGACGACATAAAAGCGTTAAGTTTTTCAAAACCCTCCATAATTCTCGCTCCCTGAGGAGTTGCAAGAATTATTTTGGCTAAATTTTCATAATCATTTGACATTTGCCCTGACCTCCTATACAATAATACTATAGGCATGTAATGCCCTACCATAGTATATGCGGCAAAAATAATACTGTGACGTCGAAACCTTTCACAGAGCTTTTCCGTCATATAATTTACAGAAAAAACATAAAATCAACACGATTTTGTCCATACAAGGAGTTAATATGTATAAGCAAACGCTATTCGGCTTCCAGAGCCCTATCGTGGCAGGAATAATTGAAACCTTTGCCTTCCTGCTCTACACAAGCTTCATCGAATTCGCATGGGGCACAGAATACGGCGGTTTCCTCTATTATATCGGCATCACGGTAGTTTTCATTCTTGTGTCACTATATATATTTATCGGTGCGATCACAAAATATGAATACGCCGTTCTCGACACCGAGCTTATTCTGCGCAAATATGTCCGCGGGCAGATAATGCGGATTTATTCGATAAACCTTGTCCGCTCCAACTGCATATACTGCAATAAAGGTCTGCGTTTTCTCACAACCTCGGCAAAGGAGACCAAGCGCCTTTTTGTTCCGGGCTTTGAGCCTTTCAGGAAAAAATGCGCAATAGTATTCACAGACCGTGACGGAGTACGCCGCAAGCTTATTTTCAAGCCGGATAAAGAGCTTGATGAGGAAATCTACCGCATAAAAACAGCAAAGTGGTAATTGTGGTATTTTTGTAAATTTATAAGGAATATATTGACAAAAAAATAACGCAATGGTATAATAGAATTAACTAATGAAAGTGTAATAATTTATACACCGTATTTGTAAAGGAGGTCAATTATGTTCGGGCTCAGTCCATCGGTATTCTGGATAATCGCAGTAATCGCCCTCTGTATCGCGGAAGCGGCAACGCTGGGGCTGACGGCAATATGGTTTGCCTTCGGCGCGCTGGCATCGGCAGTTGTGGCGCTGTTCGGCACAAGCCTGATAACACAGGTGATAGTTTTCATCATCGTGTCAGGTGTATGTATGCTCTATACACGCCCGATCGTCCGCGATAAGCTGAAGGTCAGAAATACGCCGACAAATCTTGACCGCATAATCGGTCAGACAGCTATCGTAACAGAAAGCATCGACAACGAAAAGGGCAAGGGGCAGATAAAGGCAAACGGCCTTATCTGGACAGCAAGAGCAGAAAACGGCGAAATCATTGAAAAAGACGAGCATGTAATCGTAAAAGCAATCCAGGGCGTAAAGGCTATCGTAGTTCCTAAGTAAATCAAAAGTAAATTATTTTATAGGAGGATAAAATTATGTTAGAATTCTTGTTCACAGGCGGCGGCTTTTTGCTTCTCGCGATTTTCCTTATCGTAGTAGCGGCAAAAAACATCATCATCGTCCCACAGGCAAGCGCATTCATCGTTGAGCGTCTCGGTGCATACAACGGCACATGGGATACAGGTATCCACTTCAAGATTCCACTCATCGAAAAGGTGGCAAATAAGGTCACACTCAAGGAAAGAGTTGCCGACTTCCCACCACAGCCTGTTATCACAAAGGATAACGTAACGATGCAGATCGACACAGTTATCTATTTCCAGATCACAGATGCAAAGCTCTTTACTTACGGTGTTGTTCATCCAATGGCTGCTATCGAAAATCTCACAGCTACAACACTCCGTAACATCATCGGTGACCTTGAACTTGACCAGACACTTACATCCCGCGACGTTATCAACACAAAGATGCGCGCAATTCTCGATGAAGCAACAGACCCATGGGGCATCAAGGTAAACCGTGTCGAGCTTAAGAATATCATTCCACCACGCGAAATTCAGGACGCAATGGAACGCCAGATGAAGGCTGAACGTGAAAGACGTGAAGCTATCCTCAAGGCTGAAGGTGAAAAGCGCTCTGCAATCCTCATCGCAGAAGGTGAAAAGGAATCTCTCATCCTCAAGGCTGAAGCCAAGAAGGAAGCTCAGATTCGCGAAGCAGAAGGTGAAGCACAGGCTATCCTCGCAGTTCAGAAGGCTCTCGCAGACGGTATCAGATACCTCAACGAAGCTGCTCCAAACGATGCAGTCATCAAGCTCAAGAGCCTCGAAGCCTTTGAAAAGGCTGCTGACGGCAAGGCAACAAAGATCATCATTCCGTCGGAAATCCAGAGCCTTGCAGGTCTTGCAACATCTCTCAAGGAATTCACAAAGGAATAATAACAAGCAGATAAAAATTGCCGGGGCACACTCCCCGGCAGTTTTGCGTATATTCCATATTTTAGCCTTCCCCTTGAGGGGAAGGGGGACCGCTTGCGGTGGATGAGGTGTAGCCGCATAGCGGCGTCTGTTGAATCACATTAGACAATACTTGCCAACGTCCCGAAAATATGCTATTATCGTAGGGGCGGGTCTCTGTGCCCGCCCGCAAAAACAAAGTAGGGGACGGCGCTTGTCAACGTCCCGAAAATATGATATCATCGTAGGGGCGGGTCTCTGTGCCCACCCGAAAAATCAGATGTAGGGGACGACGCCCTCGGCGTCCCGAACGTACAATCTAATATCCCGAAAACACAACTCAACATCCCACAAAACGAAAAAGAAAAAAGGTACACACTAATGTTCAAGAAAATCACAGCAATAACACTCCTGCTTTCCATGCTGTTTCTCCTTGCAGGCTGCGACAATAAGGCAAAGGTCATGGAAGGCTATGGCGATTATGTCGCCGAGGTCGGCAAGATGACTCTTGTCACAGACAAGCTTATCGAAGAAACAGAAGAGGGCAAAGGCACGGCAATGAGCTGCACAATTTTTGCCGAAAAGGACGGCGAATTCAAGAAAATCGTCACAATCAACGGCATCAGCACAGGCTTTCCTATCAAGTATGAGGAAGAGGTCGGCTTCTGGTATGCAACTCCCGATTTAGTGCAGAATCTCGTATTTTATGACGGCGTAGGCGTTCTCGAAGCTGCCGAGTTTGTCACAAGCGAGCCTGACGAAAACGGCGAGCTGATTTATGAGTATTATGACAGAACAGGTGTTTCTCAGGAGGTCGACGAAGCAAAGTTCGATGAACTTCTGGGAAAATATGATAATGCTCAGCCAATTATCTTCGCCAAAAAGGGAAAATAACCTATAAAATGTAGGGGCGGGTCTCTGCGCCCGCCCGCAAAGCCAATTTCAATGTAGGGGAGCCGCTTGCTGCTCCCGACAACTATACACAAAAAAGACCGCCGTCGGGCGGTCTTTTATTTTACCTCTTTTTATAAATCACAAGCTCAGGGTTTTCGCCGTTCTCCTCATAGGTGCACACCAGCAGGAAATCCATATTCGCCGCAATGCCGAAACACCGTTCGCCGCCAAAAAGGCAGGCAAGCTGATTGCCGAAATATGTGGCATTATCATCTAAAAACTTCACCTTTTCACCATTCGGCAAGGTGTATTCAAGGTTTATAAAACTGCCCGAAAGCACATTCAGGTCGTCCACCTTCGGCATTCCATCAACATTAAGGCTGTTAAACTCATCAATAAGCCGATTTTTGAACTCCTCAAGCTTTTCCTCGCCGCCGATTTCAGAATAGCGCTTCATGAAATCGAGAGTAAACTCGCCATCATTGTAGCACCATTTGCAGTATTCCTCGTTGAAAACGCCGTCAATTTCCTTGCTTGTGGTCGAATCGTCGAGAGACATTCCACAGCAATGACAAACCATCTGCCGCGGTGAGCCTAAAAGTGTGTTAATCGAAACATCAAAAAGCTTCGAAAGCAGCTTGAGAGTCTCGGTATTCGGTATCGTGTCGCCGTTTTCCCAGCGCGACACAGCCTGACGGGTGACAAAAACCTTCTCGGCCAGCTCATCCTGCGAAAGTCCGGCCTTGTTTCTCAGCGAAAGTATAACTTCCTTAGTTTCCATAATTTCACCTCCGTTTATACATTTATTATATATCTCTCCGCGAAAACTGTAAATCAATTCGCTGTTGCTGCGAAAATGTAGGGGCGGGTCTCCGTGCACGCCTGCACTCCCCAATGTAGGGGCGGGTCTCTGCGCCCGCCCGAAAAATAAAAGACCGCCCACACGGACGGTCTTAATTTTATTCTACACATGCTGTGGAAGATTTTCGGTGAAATCCTTTGGTGTAACCTTGTAGGTTTCGGCCATGCACTTGCCGATACTGCAAACGGCGGCCTCGGCCTTCTTGCAGCTATTGAAAATGCCGTAAACCGTCGAGCCCGAGCCTGTCATAAGAGCGCCCATAGCTCCGCATTCGTAAAGACGGCACTTGATTTTCTGAATTTCAGGCTTCATTTTAATAATCGGAGCTTCAAAGCTGTTGTAAAGATTCTTGGCAACAGCCTCAACATTGCCCTCGCGGAGGTATTCCACCATTCTGCCGCACTTGTCCTCATTTGTGAAGGTCGCAGGGTCAAGAGAGGAAAAGGCGCACTTGGTGGAAATCGAAAATTTCGGCTTGCAAAGCACGATGTGACAGCCCGTCAGCGGAGTCACAGGCACAAGCTCTGTGCCGATACCGGTGGCAATAGCCGCGCCGCCCATCATAGTGAAAGGCACATCAGCGCCAAGAGACGCACCAATTTTGTAAAGCTCGTCTTTAGTG
>SVKW01000136.1 GCA_015068285.1 Oscillospiraceae bacterium
TTCCTCATTATGCCGCTTCTCGCGCCTCTCTGCGACCTTATCGGCATCACACGCCAGACGGCTGTCACAGCCTTCTGTCTCGGTGACGGGCTGACAAATGTGCTTTACCCAACCAATGCGATGCTGATGATTACGCTGGGGCTTACTGTGATTTCTTATCCCAAATGGTTTAAATTCACAATAAAATTACAGATAGTATACGCAATTTTCTCCTGCGCTGTGTTACTTGCGGCGCAGTATATAGGATTAGGGCCGTTTTAAGATGAAGTTTTACTTCATCAGCTGAATTCGCTTCGCGAGCTAAATTGCCTCCGGCAGTTAAATTCATTACGAGCTAAATTGCACTATATGCAGATAAAGTATCTGCGATGCATTTAATAAAAGTTCTCTCCCCCCGCCCTTTGGGCACCCCCCTCGTCAGAGGGAGGCAAGAAAAGATTGTGCCATTGGGGTTGAAAGATTCTTCGGCGTTTCCTCAGAATGACAGCATATTACGGCATTGATTTTATCGAAATAACACAAGGAGTGTTTTTATGTTTATCAACAAAGGACTTGTTCTTGAAGGCGGCGGAATGCGCGGGCTTTACACCTGCGGTGTTCTCGACAGGCTTCTTGAAGAAGATTTTGAATTCCGCTCGGTTTACGGTGTTTCGGCAGGCGCCTGCCATGCCTGCAGCTATGTTTCCAAGCAGCATGGACGAGCTTTCCGCGCCGGCACCAAATATATCAACGAAAAAGATTACTGCAGTATCCATTCGCTCATCACAACGGGCGACCTTTTCGGCGTGGATATGCTTTACAATAAAATTCCAAATGAGCTGGAGCCTTTCGATTTTGAAACTTTTGACAAGCGAAAGGGCAAGCTCTGGGTCGTTGTTCAGAATGTGGAAACAGGCAAGGCTGAGTACAAGGAGCTTACCGAGATGCGCAGGGACATTATCTGGGTGCGCGCTTCGGCTTCCCTGCCTTTGCTTTCCCGAATGGTTGAGGTCGACGGCAAGAAATATCTTGACGGCGGCACGGCAGACTCCATTCCTCTTGCCCAGTCTATAAAGGAGGGCAACGGGAAAAATCTTGTGATACTCACCCAGCACCGTCAGTACAGAAAGCAGCCAAGCTCAAACTACAAGCTTGCCAGGTTAAAATACCGAAAGTATCCACACCTTGTGGAAGCTTTGCGTGACCGTCATATCATGTATAACGCTCAGCTTGATTTTGTGGCTGAGGAGGAGGAAAAGGGCAACTGCCTTGTTATCGCTCCGAAGGAGCCTATGGTGGTAAAACGCATCGAAAAGGATGTGGAAAAGCTGACAAAGCTTTATGAGCAGGGCTATGCCGACTGCGATGAAATGATGGGCACGATAAAGAAGTTTCTTATGAGCGACGAAGATATCAACAGCCTGTGCACAAAATACAATTTGCAGAAGCCTGTGAAGTAGAGGGTGTATTGTGTCCGCTGATGACGGCACCCGCGGACAAATGAATTGGCATACGCCATGAATTGACATTGTCATGAATTGCGTGAACGCATGAATTGTTGCAGGCAACATTGTGGTGTGCTTCGTTGCAGGGACAATTCACGAATTGTCCTATTGAATATGCCTTCGGCACCCACCTCATCCACCATTCTTCGAATGGTCCCCCTGTCTCGCTGCGGCTCGGTCACGCCGCGGGTCTGACAGCCCACCGGGCTGTCATTCAACACCGCGGTCGCCGTTTCACTACCCTCAAGGGGAAGGCTTATGACGGCGCCGCCCCTGCAAAATATAAGGAGTTTTTATGAATCTGGAAAAATTTTCGAAAAATTCGGGGAAAGCTATTGCCAAAAGCTACCTTAATGTAGTAAAATTTTCTAAAGCTTTCCGCATTTTTGTGCTGGCTTTTCTCATGCTCATGTGCTGGTGGATTTTCACAACTTCCATCAAAGCCACAACTGTGCTTGCTGTCTGCGTAATTCTCATCGTCTGCAACCATCTTGTTGTGCAGAATCAGGTGCGGCAGTACAACAAACTGCCATATATTCTCACCGAGCTTCTCGATGCCGAAAAGTATCTTGAGCTTTGCCAGATGCTCAATGAAAAAATCAAGCGTACGAGCGGTATGTCCGCCCTCAACCTTGCCAACGCATATTACTGGACCGGTCACTTTGACAAGGCAAGGGAGACTCTCGAAAAGGCTGTCATCAACGGCAACAAGCAGGCGACTACTGTTATGGATGTCCAGTATGACATGGTAAACTTCAATATTCTGGCTGAACTTGGCGACATTACCTCCTGCGAGATGCTGATTGCCCGTATGGAAAAGCGGATTTACGACAATCAGAACAAGCCTAAGTTTAGCGAGGTTTTAGAGCAGTTTCTGCTCAATATGAAGGCAGGGCTTGCCTTTGCAAAGGGCAATTTTGAGGAGTACATAAGCTTGGATGCCCAGCATCCCGAGGCTCCCAGCAAGCTCAGACACATCAGCCGCCAGTATCGTCTTGCGCTGTGCTATGAGGCTCTCGGCAGCAGAAATATGGCGGTGACTTATCTTGAAAACACACTGTCGGAAAACGGCAGTCTGTACATACAAGAACTTGCAAAAGACAAATTAAATAAGTTAAAAGGAGAAAAATAATTATGAATCACATCGATAATAATAAGGTTATCAAAGGCTTCATTGCCGGCGCTTTAGTGTTTTTCATTCTCATTCCGATCATTATGATCGCCATCAGCTACCTTCCAAACTGGATGATCGAATCCGAGCTTACAGGCTCTGAATATTTCAAGGCCAATGTGCTCAACGATTTCGGCATCAAGCTTATCATTTCCACCTTTGTTTCGCCGATTTTCACAGTTCTTGTAATCTTCGTCGTATTCAAAATCATGGATATGAAGGAAGGCAAGAAGGAAGAAAAGGACGAGTGGAGAAGATAGAGTCACCTTTGGTGACAGCTAAATTCGCTTACAGCGAGCTGAATTGAACAAGCTAAATTGTTGTCACAGCTAAATTGCTTTGCAGCAGCTTATGTGAATTTATTCGTCAGATATTGATTGGATAGCGAACAACCCCTCGTCAGAGGGAAGGCAAGAGATTTTTAATTCCCCAAAACAGGAGAACTATATGACAACACGTCTGTCACAACTTAAACCACGACAGCATATTTTCAATCTTTTCATTTTCACAATAGCGGGACTTTTTCTGACCGCTTTTATAACGGCTTCGCCGATGGAGATAATAAACGGCATGATCGCCATTATTGAAACCCGCGATGTGCTTATCACCGACTACATGAGTGTGGGCGGTGTGGGCGCTGCCCTTTTCAACTCGGCTCTCGTTATGTCCATGTCGCTTTTCATCATTATGCGGCTCAGGCTCAATTTCACAGGCACAACCATTGCGGCGATTTTCATAACGGCAGGCTTTGCCCTTTTCGGCAAAAATCCTCTCAACATTCTGCCGATTCTTTTCGGCTCATGGCTCTATTCAAAGGCGCAGGGCGTGGCTTTTTCCCGTTATGTCTACATCGCCCTTTTCGCAACAGGGCTTTCGCCTTTAGTTACTGAAATGAGCAGACTTCTGCCATTTTCAGGCTTTGTAAATCTGCTTTGCGCTGTGCTTATCGGCGTTATCGCAGGCTTTGTTATCCCTGCTCTGGCTGCTCACACAGTTTCCATGCATCAGGGTTATTCACTCTTTAACGTAGGCTTTGCGGCAGGTATTATTGCCCTGTGCATGGTGTCTTTCCTCCGCTCTCTCGGCTATACGATAAGCACAACTCTTGTCTGGCACGGGGCGCGCAGCAAGGCGTGGTTTTTCACTCTTACGCTCTATTTCGTCATAGTATTCATCTATGGCTATATCATCAGCGGCTGCAAAATCAAGTCATTCTTCCATCTTTTCCGCCACCCGGGTCGTGCTGTTGCCGACTTTATCATTATGGACGGCGTTGGCCCTACATTTATGAATATGGGCGCCTGCGGTCTTCTCTGCCTTGTATACATATACCTCATCGGCGGACAGCTTTCCGGACCTGTAATCGGGGCAATACTGACGATTTTCGGCTTTGCTTCCTTTGGTATCCACTGCATAAACTTTCCGCCTGTGGTGCTCGGTGTATATCTTTTCACGCTTATGGGCTCATTCCACGCATCCGACCCTTCCATGCAGCTTGCGGCTATATTCTCCGCCTGTCTGGCTCCGATTTCCGGTCAGTATACGGCGCTTGCAGGCATTGTGGCAGGTATTCTTCACGGCTCTGTCGTTGCCTACATCGGCAGTATCTACGGCGGTATGAATCTTTACAACAACGGCTTTGCGGCAGGTTTTGTTGCCATTATTATGGTGCCTGTCATCGAAAGCTTTATCAAACGATATAAATAGGGGTATGTTTTATGACACACGAAAGAAAAAAGTTATCTAAAATCACAGAAGAGCTGATGCTTTTCTTCTACGGCATCGGCGGCAACGACATTACTTTCAATGTCAAGCTCAAGGGGGACGACGCTGTTATCACATTTGAAAGTAATTTTGACCCGAAGCACAGACACGCTGTTGAAGATATGGACAGACTTCTCCACAGCGGTCACGACTACGGCGTTGAGGACATTTACTGGGAGCTTATGGGCTCCGGTGAGCCTGGCGAAACAAGCCAGCTTCTTCTCGTCGGTATGCTCGTCGACAAGGTCGATGTGACGGTAAACGACGACAGAGTAAAGGTCGTTATGTATAAGAAGGATTTGCATAAGTAGTTATCGCTTCGCTCTCCCCATAAAACAGGTTTTATGGGAAAATACTTCATTTAAATAATAAAAGCCTCGTCGTGTGACGGGGCTTTTTGTTTGTGTTGCAGGGCATTGGTTACTACGATTAAATAGACGCCTACGGCTACACCCCTCCACCGCTTATCGCGGTCCCCCTCCCCTTAACAAGGGGAGGCAAAGGATTGCCGGGATGGAAAGATTCTTCGGACTTCACCTTTAGAATGACAGTTTATGGGATGGATAGCGGCTTGATTTGTAGGGAATGGCGCCCTCGACATTCCGTTTATTTAATTCGTCGGAGACACACGCTGCACTATTTTTCGGGATGTTGACAAGCACCATCCCCTACAAGGGCTTGTGTCAATGAAATGGAAATTCATTATAATTCTACAAAAAATAAAACCGCTTTTGCAAGCGGTTTATATTTTCTATTGAATTAATCCTTGAATACGCTGATGTCTTCTGGCATAAGAACATAGATGTCCTTATCGTCAACTACGAAGCATGGGATGCCCATGTGTTCCTTAGCGATTTCAGACTGGAACTTATCCTGGTTAGCGTCTCTGAGAGTGATGAACTTCTTGAGGTGTGGAAGACCTGCGAGAACGTCTACATAGCCGTATCTGATGCCTTCTGCGTCGAGAACTGCCTTAGCTGCTACGCAGT
>SVKW01000137.1 GCA_015068285.1 Oscillospiraceae bacterium
CGTGTCACAGGATAGATGAAAAGGCTGATTGCGGCTAAAATGACGAATGTAAGGCTTCTGTTGCAGTTCATGCAGACGAGAAGGAGAGCCATTACAAGGAAGTAAAGCACAAAGCCTGTGATGTACATACGCTTGATTCGCCATGTTACAACGAAAGGCTTCTTTGCAGGGAGCGGCTTTGCAATATAGCAGAACCATGCAAGAATGAGAATGGAAATTATACCTGGTACAAGCTTCATGCCGAAGAATGCCGCCAGAATTGACGGAATCAGCAGGAAAATCTTGTACGGAGCGTAGATGTAACGCTTGTTGTTTTCCTCATAGAGCAGGTGCGTCGGGTTGTGGTATGAGGAAAGCTGAAGCATATGAAGCGAGAATGACAGATAATAGTAATAACACAGCGTAAACTCCGCAAGAATTATTACAAGCAGTATTGTGTTTAACATTATGTATCTCCTTTTGGCCCTTTGGGGCAGCTAAATTCGCAGGGAAATTTTAGCCCCCTTTGATTCAAGGGGGGTGCCCCAACGGGGCGGGGGATTATTGTAGGGGCGGTGCCTCTGTGCCTGCCCGCGAGGAAAGTTATAGTGAATAGTTGTGGTGCCTGCGGCGCATTAAATAGGGCGGAATGTCGAGGGCGCCATTCCCTACAGGAAAAGTTAAATAGCCTCCCCTTGCACAGGGGAGGTTAAAAGGGGGAAATTACCCCAGAAATCTCTTGAACAGGAATTCCTTTTCGCCTTTGTTGAGGCCGAAGGTCAGCATACAGATGCCGTAAAGGGCAACATATACACAGCCGTAAATGAGGAAGCCAAGCTTGCCTGTCAGCGGCATGAAGTGCATGAAAACAAGCATAGCAGCCACAGGGACTAAAATGGCAGGAAGCATTTTTGCGATCTCCTTCCAGAAACGAGGGATATCAAGCTTCATTTCCTTATAATAGTATATGTTCATTATGATGATCTGACCTATTGTGTAAGAAACTGCGATGGAAATTGCAGGACCGATAGCGCCGAAAAACTTAATCAGCGGAATCGACATGAAAACATTGACTATCGAAATGATAAGATAGCAGACAGCGCGGAATGCGTGCTTGTTTTTTGCCTGCAGGATTGAAATGCCGATATTCTGGATAAGCGGTACGGTCATCGGGATAAAGAGCAGCATTGCGATGTAGTAGACGATTTCATAACCCTGCCCCAGCCAGATTTCCTGAATGAACATCTTGCCTAAGATGCCGAAGCCTGTCAAAGCGAGAGCGAGAATGAAAAACTGCATTCTACCCACTCTTATCATAAGGTCGCTCAGTTCCTTCATAGTATGCTCACGGGAGCAGATAGCTGTAACACGAGGGAGGAACAGATTGGAAATAGCGGCAGAAAGCTGCTGATAATAGTTGTTGAGCAGTACGCCCAGATTGAAATATGTGATAACAGCCGCCCCTTCAAGCATACCGAGGAGGACATTACCTGTGTTCCAGTAAAGTCTGTCGACAATCATGCCGAGGAAGATGAAGAAGGAGAATGTTACGATTTCCTTGAGTAAAGGCTTGTCAAATGCGCCGAATTTAAACTTGACTTTAAGCTTTTTAAAGCAGTAGATGACATTCGCCATACCGAAGAAGATGTTGATGAATGTGGCAACTAAAATCATACCGATGGAGCGTGCGCCCAGCATAAGCACAGCTGTCATCATTAAAGGATTGAGAATGCTTCGGAAAGCCAGCATCGCCTTGGAGAAAAGGAACTTCTCATAGGATGTGATGATGGATGCGAAAATCGAGAATGGGAATGTTACGGCAACATTTATAGATGCCAGATACATCAGCTTTGTTGTGATGCCGATTTCATCAGGGCTGAGCTTTGAGCCGAAGATGAGCGGCACATTGGCTGAAAGGATAAAGCCGAGTATCATTGCCACAAGACCGATTATCGAATAGAGAGCGAAGAACATACCGTGCAGGCGCTGTTCCTTGTCCTTCTCCCCTTCCACGCGGTATTTTGTGGTGTAGCGGACGATAGCCGCTTCAAAGCCGAAGCCGAGGATGGTCAAGTATGAAATTGTCGAGTTAACCAGCGAAAATACGCCGTATTCCCCGTCGCCCAGTGTGCGTACCATAAATGGCGTGTACACAAGGGAGATGGTGGTGCTTAAAATAAGCGAGATATAGGAGAGCATTGCGCCCGCCTTGAACTGATTGATTTTTCTCATTATATATGCCTTTCGCGCAGGAGGAGATTTTATCTGTAATATTTATAATACTTTACATAGTGGCTGTAATGGGAGCGGAGCAGATATTTCATGCGCTTAGGCGACATATCGCCCTTCATGAAGAGAGGGTTCTTCATCTTGCCTTCCTTTACAAGTCTTTTGAGGATAGGAACATAGAACTTATCCTTTACGTATGTGTAGGCAACGCCCATAGGAAGCACAGTCCACAGAGAATCGTGGTCGGCTGTGATGTAGTCATTCTTCACATCGTGGATAAACTCATCGCAAAGGTATTTTGCAATGTTCAAACCGCCGCCTGTGACATAGTAGTTGTTTCTGCCCTGTCTGCAGTTGGCTTCAAAAATCTTGATCTGACCGTCACGGCTGTCGTACTTCATGTCAAACTGAGCAAAGCCCACATAGTCGATGGCTTCGAGGAAGTTTCTGATTTTCTGGGAAAGCTCTTCATCCTTGCAGGACATAATGATGGATGTATTGCCGAGACCGTGCGGCGTGTGCTCTTCGAGCAGCGGATGGCCCATCGCTGTGAAAATTGTGCGGTGGTCCTTGCCGGAGAATGTTGTCATAACGCGCATAAAGCTGTCGTCGCCCGGAATTGTATCCTGAAGTATAAGGGCGTCGGAGTAGCCTGCAGCATAGATTTCCTTGATTACCGAGTTGACTTCTTCGAGAGTGTCAAGCTTGTAAACCTTCTTCTGTGTGTCAAATGGGTTGTGCCAGTAGTCAACGCCGTCAGACGGCTTTAAAATTACAGGGAAATCGAAAGGAAGCTCTGTAAGCTCGCCCATATCCTGTGTGTAAATGAGAGTTTCAGGGTATGGCAGACCGTATTTTTCAGCCATTTCATAGAAATCGCGCTTGCGGATAAGCTTATCCATAAGCTCCTTCGGAATATATGGCACGATCACATTTTCAGGGTATTCCTCGCGGTGTGTGATGATCTGCTCCACATAATTGTCGCCGCAGCCGACGAGAAGCACAGGCATTTTTGCGTGCTTCTTTGCGTATTCCAGCACCTTAGGCAGGAAAACATGAGGAAGGTCTATTTCAGGGTCTGTTGTGAGATTGCAGATTTTAGAGTTTCCGCAAGGGCCGTAAGTCGTCTTGCAGAAAACATCGGAAATAATGCCTGCGTATTCATAGAATGCGCGGGCAACGCTGTATGTGTTGATGTCGTTGCCAAAGAGGGCAACCTTGAATTTTTTCATATATGTGATTCTCCTTTGGGAGTTGGAATTCGATTGTTATTTTGAATAATGGACACCTCATCCACCATCTTCGATGGTCCCCCTTCCCCTCAAGGGGAAGGCTTGCCTCCCTCTTAGAGCCATTCCAACAAGCAGGCTTGTCGGGGACCCCAGCGGGGTGGATTGCGAAACAAGGCGGGGGAGAGAAAAATCCTACACTCTTACAAATTTAATATTATACGCTCTGCCGCCTGAGAGGGCAAAACCGTTTTCTGTGATTTTTATTCTGCACATAGGTGTAGTATATGTATTTTCGGCAAAGTCATAAAGCGGCATATCCCCTTCTTTATAGTGGGAAAGGAGCATTTTGCCCTCATTTTCTGTTATGTAATAGAAAATATCCAGCTCTTCGCTGTAATACTTGCCGAGAATGTCCTTGTTTACAGGAGCAAGGCTTATTCTGCGTAAGTCGCCCATACCTGCGCCTATTTTGAACTTAGGTTTTTCGCCGAGGTCAATTCTGTCGACAGTTTCGCCGAGAGCGTAGAGCGAATCCTCTATGTGAATAAGAGGGTTGCCGTTAAGACAGCCGTTTTTCACCATATAGAATGGATGCGGCTCGTTTACGCCTATATACGCGCCGTCAATGTTATCCACAGGCTGTGAACAAACAAACTCATCGTCACAAGGCAAGCCTAAAACGATGTCGGCAATCTTTTTACTTGCCACACCCGGAATTGTATTCTGTGTGTTGGCGAAAATCACGATGTCAAGGTCGTCGTCAGGGTAAATCGCCATATCGGCTCTGTAACCTGCATCAACACCGCCGTGGGTGTAGAGTTTATGTCCCTTGTGCTCCTGAATCATCATGCCTCCGCCGTAAATCGAGGTTTCTCCGCTTGTCAGCACGGCAGGAGTGAACATAACATCAAAAATCGCCTTGTCGAAGTGCTTCGGATTCTTGTATTCGTCCATCAGCTTTATAAAATCGTGGACATTTGTGTTGAGAGATGTGGCGCCTGCAACGCCGAAATTGAGCGGCTGATTTACATAGCTGCCGCAGCCGTTGTCAAGATAGCTCTGCGCGCGGTTTTTCACTATGTCCTTGTAGCCCATTTTTATGCAGGTGCTGTCCATGCCGAGGACGTCAAAAATACGCTCCTTGGCAAACTCATTGAGAGGCTTGCCCGAGATTTTGCGGACGATTTCGGCACAGAGTGTGAAATTGGAATTGGAGTAAAGATACTGGCTTTGTGGGGCAAAGTTCAGCTCTTTCTGTGTGGAAATGACCTTGAGAAGGTCTTTCTGAGTTATGATATCGTCGATGCGTGTGCCGCGCATAATGAGCAATTCCCACTGGTCGCGGATGCCGCTGACGTTGTTCATACATTGACGCACTGTCACAGGAGTATCAAATGCAATATATTCAGGCAGATATGTGCGTATATCGGCATCTAAATCCACCTTGCCCTCATTCCAGAGAATGAGAAGGGACATTATAGTCACCTGTTTGGAAACCGATGCCACATGAAAGACAGTCTTGTCTGTGATGTCAATATCGTGCTCCAATACAGCCTCGCCGTAACACTTATCGAAGATTATTTCGCCCTTGTGACGGATGAGCACCTGGCCGCCCGGAGCATTTTCTCTCTGCCAGAGCTTGAAAATATTATCTATCTTATTATACATAATAATACTCCTTTCGAGTTTTCACACATGGGGGAAGTTTCCTTCCCCCATGTGTTTAAGGCTGTGATATCATTTAGTTTTTGCTTCGCAAAAGCGATATACGCTTCGCGTGCGATATATTTTGATAAAATGCGATATAATGCTTTGCATTGCGATATGTTTGCTTTGCAAACATTAAGGTGTGATAAGTCACATTTTATGGATGAGAAAAGTGAATCCCTCCACCGCTGACGCGGTCCCCCTCCCTTTAGGCAAGGGAGGCAGTAATTAGTTTGTAGGGACCGACATCCCTGG
>SVKW01000138.1 GCA_015068285.1 Oscillospiraceae bacterium
GATGCACATTACAGAAAAGAGCGCCGAAGAATATCTTCTCAAGTGCAGAGAGGCTCAGGAAGGCTTTATTGAGCCAAGCTTCACAACTATTTCTGCTTACGGCGCAAATGCCGCTATGATGCACTATCACGCAACCGAAGAGACAAATACAGATGTTGAATTAGGCAACTTCTACCTCGTTGACTCGGGCGGACATTACTGGGAAGGCTCGACAGACATCACAAGAACAATGGCTCTCGGCGAACTTACCTACGAACAGAAGCTCCACTTCACAGCTGTCTGCCGTTCCACACTCAATCTTGCTGCTGCAAAGTTCCTCTACGGCTGCAACGGCCAGAATCTTGACATTCTCGCTCGCGGTCCTATCTGGGATCTTGGCATCGACTATAAGTGCGGCACAGGCCACGGCATGGGCTATCTCCTTCTCATCCACGAGCCACCGAATGGCTTCCGCTGGAAGAGCGTTCCTGAAAGAGTTGACGGCGGTATCCTCGAAGAAGGTATGGTAACAACTGACGAACCGGGCATCTATCTCGAAGGCAAGTACGGCATCCGTACTGAAAACGAGCTCATCTGCCACAAGGGCGAAAAGAACGAGCACGGTCAGTTCATGTATTTTGAAAACATCACTGTTGCTCCTATCGACCTTGACGGTATTCTCCCTGACGAAATGAGCAAGACAGAGCGCAAGCGTCTCAACGACTTCCACAAGTTTGTATATATGAAGCTTTCTCCATATATGACAGAGGAAGAAAACGCATGGCTCAGACACTACACAAGAGAAATTTAAGATTCAGTTATAGAAAAGCCACCCGCTTTCGGGTGGCTTTTATCTGTATAACGGCTTCCCCTCAAGGGGAAGCTGGCTTTGCCATAGGCAAAGACTGATGAGGTGGTGCCGAAGGCATATTCAATTAACGGATGCATAGCATCCTACACCTCATCCGTCACACATTCGTGTGACACCTTCCCCTCAAGGGGAAGGCTTTTTTAATTTTTATATTCCCAAAATATATATGCCGTTGTGGTTTTTGTTTTGTTCGAGCCATTTGAGAAGCGGCTGGTAATCGAGGGATTTTGTTCTGATTATGTCAGCAATAATCCGTTCAAGCTGTTCAGGCGGATAATAATTTATGCCGTAGATGTCGACAACACCGCTTTGAAGATTATTGTAGAAGCCGCAGTTAAAAATATCACTGTAATGCTTATAAAATTCGTTTTCATCGGAGATGTAAAGTGAATCATCTTTCCAATGCTTTATGCTGTCGACGGCTACGATTTTTTCAATTTCTGTGCCTTTCGGCAGCAGACAGGGCTGGATTTCCATAAAGCACGAGCCATTGTATTCGCGCCGCTCGTCCTGTGTTGCAAATGTGTGGAAAATCATAGTTGCACCCATAATTACACCTCGGCATTGCGGACGATTTCATCGCGCTGACGATAGAGTTCCTTCTGCTGCGCTTCTTCCTTTGAAAGCTTCTCGATAATAGGTGCTACAAACTCATTCACTTGCTCAATAACAGGATCCAGATTTTTCAAAGCCTTGTTTACAATGCTCATTGTTTCAAGGTCTCTGCCTAAACCATCAAATTGCCAGTCCATAATATATCCGATTTTGGTTGTTCTTATGGTTATGTTATTTTTGACAGCCACACCTCTTGTCTGCTTTTCAAGGTCGTAAAGTTCAGCAAAGAGATTATTATTCAGAGTTTCAGCCTGACTCATCAATTCATACTTTTCACGAGCAACATGCTGTCCACTGCTGGCCATATCCATTCCCAGCATATCTTTTGTATTGAGTTTTTTCACCTGAGTAAGCACAGTTTTCATGTGTTCTGCTGTGCCGATAGCCCTGTTTGCCAACGTCCTGAGATGACGAAGTTCATTATTCTTTTTCATCACATCATCAATCTGCTTGTCAAGCTCGGCTATCTGCTTTGCCGCAGGGGATTTTATCTCTCTGATGTACTCGATTTTTTCCTTTATCGCCTTTTCATATTCAGGCTCAAGGTATCTGACCTCATTATACTCATCTATGTATCTTTTCAGGTCATTTTTCATCGTTTCAAGCTGGAAATTTGCCGCGTCATACTTCTTTTTGGCATCATAAGCCTCCTGACGCTCCTTGTCGATAATATCGTGCTTGCGGCCTGTAAGGCTGTAAAAGAAGGATTTGAGCCCGTTTCCCTCAATTTTATCAACATCTTCCTGCTCAAGATACATCTGTGTCATAAGCCCTCTGACCTCAGGCTCAAGCTGTGCAATATTTTCACGCAGTTCTTTAAGCACAGTTTCAAGGTGATTCTTTCGCTGGATCTTTTCAAATAATTCAACCAGTTTTGCGTTGTCGTAAGCCATAGTACCCTCCTAAATCGAAATTGTGCTGACAAGCTGGTCACGCTCGCTTTTCAGCCTGTTCTGCTGCTGTGTTGCGCTGTTATACATGGAATGAAGGCGGTTCAGCGCCGTTCTTATCTGGGATTTTGTGCCTTCCACCTCATTTATCGAATTGCCGATTTTCTTGAGAATGCTGAAATCGACGAAAATACCGTCGAAGAAATAGTCTGCGTAACGGCTGAAGCCGTCAATGCTGACGTAAATATTACTGCTTATACGCACATCTGCAAGCTCTGCGCTGAAATTGCGAAGCTCATACTGAAGGCGTGTCACATCGACCTGAGCTTTGTCGAGATGGCTGTATTTAGCAACATTACTCATCGTGCCGCCACCGCCATAGGCGTCCCATTTTCCCCATTTTTCAGCCTTTTCAAGGCTGTCTGTTATCTGATTTGCTATCATAAGCACACGATTGCCGGCAACTATGGCTTCGTCAAGCTCCTTTTTGTGGCTTTCAAGGACGGTATACTGCTCCTCAAGCTTCATGATTTTTTCGCCAAGTTCTCCGCCCATTTCGCGTACTGCCTTTGCCTTTTCGCCCAAAGTTTTCTCATATTCGTCCTTCATCTTGTCTATTTCTTTCAGCTCAAGACGAAGGCTGAAAATATCATTTTCCATATCGTGAAGCTCTCTGAGCGCCACATTATATTTCATTCGCGCCGCGAAAGCTTCGGCTTTTTCCTTTTCGAGCTTTTCATCCATCTTGTCAAGAAGCTTTAAGAAAAGATTGGAAATGCTGGTTTCCTCGTATTTTTCAACATCTTTTTCTTCATTTGCCATGACTTTTTCAAGCTCCCAGACCTTTTTGGCAATTTCTGCGCGCTGGGAATCAAGGCTTTTTATCTTTGCTTCAATTTTGTCCCTATGAGAGATTTTTTCAAGAAGTTCAGCTAATCTGTCGTCAAAATAAGTCATATTTACCCCCTTATCCAATAGGCTTTTTCGGCGATATTCATTGGGATTCCCACTTTTTTGCCGTTTTTAAAATACAAAACGAACTCGCCCGGCTTGATTTCGGCGCTTATCGCTTCACGCCTGTCGTACATTCGGAAGGCAAGCCCCTCTTTTATGATGAAATTCTGCGTGATCACATATTCTTTCGTGCGGACGATAGCTTGGTCATAGAGCCATTCGGTGACAAGCTCATACGCCATTTTTTCGGCGTCCATGTCGCCTGTGCCCCATTTTGCGATGTCCTTCATCTGCGGTGATTTTTCGGGGAAAATGATGAAAAATATCGAAATCATCAGTATGATAACCGATGGAATGAGCCATATAAGCACGCAGACTGTTGTGAAATCCATTGTTTCGAGCAACGTCTGTCCGTTTTCCTCGGGCGACAGCAACAGCCATGTCAGCAGTGATGCTATGCTCACCATTGCCCCTGCCCAGACCGAATATACACTTCTTGTGTAGCTTTTCAGAAAATCCATTGCGCTTTCGCCCTCAAACAACCTTCTCCGTGTTTTTCTGCCGAATAATGCGGCGTAAACGAGTATGCAGGCTGTCACCGCCAGTTTAAGCAGTACGGCATAGGCTGTATATGCCGTGATTTTAGCTGTCAGCGGCGTTGTTTTGCCGAAAAGCAGCAGGGCTGACACTATTGCGAGGATTACCGAAAACGGGATGTCCGATATGTAGGAAATTATGAGGATTTTCAGCGGTTTTCGTGCGTCTCTCACTTTGAGCAACAGGAAATGCAGGCCTGTCAGCACCCACATAAATGCTGTTATTGTCAGGCATTGCAGGGCAAGACGGAAGCCCATAAGCTCCATTATGCCGCTTTGCGGTATGAATGCGGTGTCGAGGAATATTCCGATAGTGATGAAGCTTTGCGGCACGATAAACACCAGCAGAAGCAGATACGGCACCACCATCAGCAGGAGATTTTCCGACAGGTTATTGCGGTCGATCAGTTTGTACATACTGTACATCGTCGAGCCGAGGAAGATGAAAATGAAGGCATATACCAACAGATCATCGACCGGAAACTCCCGCGTAAAGTCCCAGTTATTTACAATTTCAAACAATTTCAGCAGTTCAATATTTTCCATATTTATACAGTTACATCATTGGTTGTGAAACGTATCATTTTAGCTAAATCGGCAAGGGACATTTCCACCTGATAGCCGATTTTGCCTGCCGAGAAAATTATTGTATTGAAGTTTTCAGCCGATTTATCTATTGTTGTTGTGAAGAATTTCTTCATGCCGATTGGCGAGCATCCCCCGTGGACGTAGCCTGTAAGGGGCAGTAAATCCTTGGATTTAAGCATTTCAACATTCTTTTCGCCAACAGCCTTAGCCGCCTTTTTAAGGTCGAGCTCCTTTGGCGAAGGAATGACGAAAACATAGTTTTTGCCGCTCTTTGAAGTTGTGACGAGAGTCTTGAAAACCTGGTTTTCATCCTGTCCCAGAAGCTTCGCTACATCAACTCCGCTCATCGCTTCGCCGTTTCCGTATGTATAGGCATTATACTTTACACCTTTTTTGTCAAGCATCTTCATAACGGTTGTCTTATCCATAATTTACTCCTTTTTTGTGTTTCGCAACCCCTCCGTCACGCTATGCGTGACACCTCCCCTTACACAGGAGAGGCTGAAAGTGTGGGAGGTTGTGTTATCCATAATTTGCTCCTTTTCTATGTTTTACAACCCCTCCGTCACGCTATGCGTGCCACCTCCCCTTACACAGGGGAGGCTGGAGGTGTGGGAGGTTGTGTTATCCACATTTGCTCCTTTTTTGTTTTGCAACCCCTCCGTCACGCTACGCGTGCCACCTCCCCTTACACAGGGGAGGCTGGAGGTGGGGGAGGTTGTGTTATCCACATTTGCTCCTTTTTATGTTTTACAACCCCTCCGTCACGCTACGCGTGCCACCTCCCCTTACACAGGGGAGGCTGAAAGTGGGGGAGGTTGTGTTATACCCCTCCGTCACCATTCAGGCAAGGGAGGCAATGAAAATTACACCTCATT
>SVKW01000139.1 GCA_015068285.1 Oscillospiraceae bacterium
TGGTTTGAAGCACTTCGCAGCCCTCAACAGAAAGTTCGATGTAAATGTACTTTCCAATCATGACCTCATTCCTCTTACACGCGATGTAAAGGACCTCATGCAGGATAAGTGGTTCATCAGATAGTTCAATAATATATAAAAAAGTCACTCCACACGGAGTGACTTTTTTTACTTAGCGCGAATATTGTAGGGGAGGGTCTCTGCGCCCTCCCGATCTAATAAATCTGTGCGAAGCACGCCACTTGTTTAATCTGTTTAAAAGCCTCCCTTGTGTAAAGGGAGGTGTCAATCGAAGATTGACGGAGGGATTGTCTTTTATCAAATGTGACTTGTCACACCGCAATGTTGCAGAGCAACAATTCATGCGGTTACGCAATTCATGACGAAGTCAATTCACGGCGCAGCCAATTCATTATTACATCGTCAGTGTACCCGTCTCATCCTCAATGAGAATCAGCATATTTTCCTCCTCGCCCGACATAGCATCCACATACACCAATAATCTCTGCTCATCTTCCGTCTTGCACAGAAATTCATAGCAGAAAACCTCGTTTTTGCCGTCTGTCGGCACGATAGCCATGGCATTTTCCAGCACCTCAAGGTCATCGTCAAGCTCATCCATAGCCTCGGCAAGAGCAATTTTCGGACGCTGGAGTGTCCTGTCCCGATGGCTCATAATAAAGCCCTGACTTTCAAAACCTGTGACAGTCCCATCATCCAGGCTGACGGTCACTTTAATCAAATCAGGGTAGACCTTTATGCCGTTGTCGGTGTAGCAGAAATTGGCTGTAACCTCGCCGGCAAAGACCTGATAATAGCTTTCCGCCATGTTGTGATATCCATTATTTTCCAGAAACTCACGAGCCTTCGCCACCCCTTCCTCAGGAGTTAAGTTAAGGGCAGAAGCCACATGATTTTTCGTCATTTCAAGCACATAACCGCCCTGCTTTGTCACATGAACGCTGATTCCATCACCTGTGAAAACATAGCATGGGAGCTTGCCGCCCATGTCGTGAGAGTATTTAAGATTACCATTTCCTGTAAAAACCTGAGCATTCCCCAATGCAATATCAACCTCCACATCAGGCTTGTTTTCAAGGAAAAGCGGCTCCATCAGCTCAATATGGTCGGAAAACGGACCGTCATAAATAAGTGCGCCCATTTCAGGAAAATCGGTCTCAATATCGGAAATCCCGCTTTCCATATCGCTGACAGCCGAAACATCCTCGCCGTCACGGAGCATGGTGAAATCAATTTCGCCGTTGTTGAGCCTTGTCTTGACTTCCCATAATTTACCAGTCAGCTCGTCAGCCCTGTCCGATAACTGGGATATATTATCCTGAGTTCCGCCGTCTGCGCCGCGCTGTAAAATCGAATAGGCATAAGCCCCCGACTGCGATATGAATTTCTGCGTCTCGTCCAGTTCAACATCGCTTAAAGGCAAAAGCGAAAGGGCGGCTTTCGCCCCCATAGACTCACGCCAGACATTTGCCGCCAGCGTATTCATATACCTGCCCTCGGTGGCATACTGCATCTTGTCAAGAGAGGTCGCCACAGCGTTGACCGATGTTATAATATCGGAAAAAGCCCGGTCGGAAAGGTGAGTGATATACCGCTCATATTTCTCGGTGCGCATGGAATAGTAGATAGCGGCCGCCGAAAGTATCACCGATACGGCGAGAAAAACGCTGACCGCCTTTGTATTTCTTGTGTTTCTCATAAGAAAACCTTCCTGATGTAATTTTATCCCTATTTTTCACCGAAAAATACCAAATATACAATTGCAAAATCCATTATTTTGTGGTATCATATATTTTATGGTAATATGCTTTTATAAATCTTAAATATAAGGAGGAATACACAATGGAAAACCAGAGAAAGCCAATCGTTTTCAGCGGCATCCAGCCATCGGGCAGACTTACAATCGGAAATTATTTAGGAGCCATAAACAATTGGATTCCTATGGAAGAAACACATGATTGTATCTACTCTATTGTCGATGCCCACGCAATAACAGTCCGTCAGGAGCCTAAGGCATTAAGAGAGGCAACTCTCCGCCTTTTAGCAACATATATCGCCGCAGGTCTTGACCCTAAGAAGAATATTATGTTTATCCAGAGCCATGTGCCTCAGCACTTTGAGCTTGCATGGATTCTCAATTGCTATACAATGTTCGGCGAGCTTTCCAGAATGACACAGTTCAAGGACAAGTCGAGTAAGAATGCCGACAATATCAACGCAGGCTTGTTCACATATCCTGTTCTCATGGCGTCCGATATTCTGCTCTACCAGACAGACGACGTTCCTGTCGGCGGCGACCAGAAGCAGCACGTTGAGCTTGCACGCGACATCGCAAACCGTTTCAACGGTCTTTACAGCGATACATTCAAGCTTCCAAACCCTGTAATCGGCAAGAAGAGCGCAAAGATTATGTCTCTTCAGGAGCCAGACAAGAAGATGAGCAAATCGGATAAGAATGAAAAATCCATCATTCTTCTCACAGATACAGACGACCAGATCATCAAGAAGTTCAAGAGCGCTGTTACAGACAGCCTCGGTCAGGTAAAATACTGTGACGAACAGCCTGGCATCAAGAATCTCATCACTATCTACTCTATCGCAACAGGCAAAACTATCGAAGAAATCGAGCTTGAGTTTGAAGGCAAGGGCTACGGTGACTTCAAGATGGCTGTCGGCACAGCGGTTGCCGATATGCTCCGCCCTGTAAGAACAAAGACAGACGAGCTTCTCAAAAACAAGGACTACCTTGAAGAAGTTTACAAGGAAGGCGCAGAGCGTGCCGCTCGTATCGCTCAGCGCACATTAGATAAGGTCCAGAGAAAGATAGGCTTTATCCACAGATAAAAGAAAGCAGGTGATCTTATCTTTAATTTAAGCAGTGAAGTAATGGTGAACGCCCTGTTTGCTTTCGTCACAGCTCTGGCGGTCGCCTTTGGCGCAACCCCTGTGGTGCGTATTTTAGCCAAAAATGTCGGCGCGATTGACGTGCCGAAGGACAACAGAAGAATGCACAAGACTCCTATCCCAAGAATGGGCGGTCTTGCCATCTTCTTCGGCTTTGTCGTGGCAGTTCTGCTTTTCAGCAGAATGACAATTCAGATGAAGTCGATTCTCCTGGGCGCAGTTGTCCTCGTCGTTTTGGGCGTTGTGGACGATATCAAGCCGCTTCCGGCGCTTTTCAAGCTGGTTGTCCAGATAGGCGCCGCTCTCATCCCTGTTTCGCAGGGTGTAAAGGTCTATTCTGTCGCCCATCCGTTCATTTCCTATGACTATATTCGTCTTGGTATATGGTCTGTGCCTCTGACAGTTATCTGGATTGTCGGTATGATAAACGCCGTTAATTTCATCGACGGTCTTGACGGTCTCGCCGTCGGTATCTCGTCAATAGCATCGGTGTCCATGCTTGTTGTAGCCGCCCTCGTTTCGGAAGGCTATGTCGTAATCATCATGGCAGCTCTCGCAGGCGCCTGCATTGGCTTTATGCCGTTCAACATCAACCCTGCGAAAATCTTCATGGGTGACACGGGCTCAATGTTCTTAGGCTATATTTTGGCCGTAATGTCTGTGCAGGGCCTGTTCAAATTCTATGCCATCGTCACATTCGCAGTTCCGTTCGTAGTGCTCGGTCTGCCAATCATCGATACAGTATTCGCTATCGTAAGACGCCTTCTCAAAGGTCAGAGCCCTTTCACAGCAGACAGAGGCCACGTGCATCACCGTCTTGTCGACCTTGGCTTTGACCAGAAGCAGACTGTGGCGATTCTCTACGCCCTTTCGGCAGTCCTCGGCCTTTCGGCTGTGGTGCTCACATCTTCGGGCGAAGCCAAGATTCTCATTCTTGTGCTCGCCGTTGCCCTTGCCGTATTCTTCGGCATTTCGGTCTTTGCATACGATGTGAAAAAGGAAAAGCAACAGAAAGAACAGGAGAAAAAGGATGAAGACAACAAAGAAAATTAAGGTCTGCTCCATTTTCGGAACACGCCCTGAAGCTATAAAAATGGCGCCGCTGGTGCTTGAAATGAAGAATTATGACCAGATCGAAAGTATGGTCTGCGTAACAGCACAGCACAGAGAAATGCTGGACCAGGTGCTTGATGCCTTCGGCATCGTGCCTGATTATGACCTTGACATCATGGAAAAGAGCCAGACTCTCTCCAAAATCACATCGAAGGCAATGCTCGGTCTTGAGGAAGTCTTTGCAAAAGACCGTCCTGACATTGTCCTTGTCCACGGCGATACAACCACAACATTTGCAGGCGCTCTCGCCGCATTCTATGCGAAAATCGACGTCGGCCATGTGGAAGCAGGGCTCAGAACGGGCGATATCTATTCTCCGTATCCTGAGGAGATGAACCGCCTTCTCGTTTCCAAAATTGCCGCAATGCACTTTGCGCCAACTGTCAAAAATGCCCAGAATCTCGAAAATGAGGGCATTGTAAAGGGAATTTCCATTACAGGCAATACTGTCATCGACTCCATCAAATACACAGCCCGTGACAACTATGTCTTTGAATGTGATGCCCTCAACCACATTGATTTTTCCAAAAAGACAATACTTATGACAGCTCACCGCCGTGAAAATTACGGCGAGCCATTTGACAATATCTGTCAGGCGGCGGCTGAAATCGCAAAGAACAATCCGGATATCCAGATTATCTATCCTGTCCATCTTTCGCCTTACGTCCGCGAAATGGCAGGCAAGTATCTGTCCGATATTCCGAATATTCACCTCATCGACCCTGTGGGCGTTTTCGATATGCATAACCTTATCAAGCGCTCCTATCTCGTGCTGACAGACTCGGGCGGACTTCAGGAAGAAGCTCCATCACTGGGCAAGCCTGTCCTTGTTATGCGCCAGGAAACAGAGCGCCCCGAGGCGATTGCCGCAGGCACAGCCCGTCTTGTAGGCGTTGAAAAGACAAACATCATCGAGGTTACAGAAATGCTTCTCAACGATGAAAACGAATATGCAAAAATGGCAAAAGCTGTAAATCCTTATGGCGACGGCAACGCATCAAAGCGCATTATCGAAGCCATCATTGCCCGTTATGAAGAATAAAATACGCACTCTGCTGGTGTTTCTGCTTGCCGTGGTGGTAACACTTCTCGGCATGGCGGCAGGCATTTATTTCAACTCCCCGCAGGCAGAAACGCCGATAACTCTGCCGCAGAAAACCGAGGGCGAGAATATAGACATCGAGGATATCCGCA
>SVKW01000140.1 GCA_015068285.1 Oscillospiraceae bacterium
TGCAGTTTCGGTTGTCATCGGTACAGCGGCGGCTGTCGGTATTTACTACTCCAAGCGCCGCACAAGAGCGCTTCTCACAAGCGTTTCCAATATTCCGATGCTCAATGCCGATATCGTAACAGGTATTTCCCTCCTTCTTCTCTTCACATTCCTGAAGATAGATCTGGGTTATATCACAATTCTTCTTGCGCACATCACATTCAATATTCCTTATGTAATATTGTCTGTTATGCCTAAGCTTCGCCAGCTCGACAAGAACGCTTATGAAGCGGCTATCGACCTTGGCGCAACTCCTCTCAGAGCGTTCTTCAGCGTTATCATTCCTGAGATCTCCCCTGGTATCGTAACAGGCGCAATTCTGGCGTTTACAATGTCCATTGACGACTTTGTAATTTCCTTCTTTACAACAGGCGGCGGTGTTTCCACACTCTCCATCGAGATCTATACAATGGCAAAGCGCGGTATCAAGCCTGAGATCAATGCTCTTTCGGCAATCATGTTCCTCGTTGTTATGACGCTTCTCATCATCGTCAACGTGCGTTCAAGCAATGCTGAAAAGAAGCGCGATATGAACTAAAACAAAACATTTTTTATTTTTAAAAGGAGAATTACTGAATTGAAAAAAATCTTTGCTCTTACACTCATCACTGCAATGCTTTTCTCTCTTGCAGGTTGTTCCTCGGAAGATGTTCCGACTCTTACTGTTTACAACTGGGGCGATTATATTGGTGACGGTGTTATCGAACAGTTCGAAGAAGAATTCGGCTGTAAGGTAAACTATGAGATGTTTGACCAGAATGAAGATATGTACACAAAGATCACAAAGGCAGGCGGCGAATACGACGTTGTTATTCCTTCCGAATATATGATCGAAAGAATGATCAACGAAGGCCTTCTTGCTGAGCTCAACCACGAAAATATCCCTAATATGGCAAATCTTTCCGATTATGTTCTCGACAGAGATTTTGACCACGGCAACAAGTATTCCGTTCCTTATATGTGGGGTACAGTCGGTATCGTTTACAACAAGACAATGGTAAACGGTGAGATCACAAGCTGGAATGACCTTTGGGATCCACAGTACGAAGGGCAGATTTTTATGATGAACAGCGTCCGTGACTCTATGGCTGTTGCGCTTATGACTCTCGGTCTTGACCCTAACACAAGAGAACAGGCTGATATCGAAGCAGCTCAGGCAAAGCTCATTGAGCAGAAGCCTCTCGTTCTCGCTTACACAGGCGACGAAGTAAAGGACAAGATGATCGCAGGCGAAGCTGCTATGGCAGTTATTTACTCCGGCGACGCTGCTAACATCCTTATGGAAAACGAAGATCTCGTTTATGTTCTCCCTGAAGAAGGCACAAACCTCTGGTTTGACAATATGTGTATCCTCAAGGATTCCGAACAGAAGGAACTTGCTGAAAAGTTCATCAACTTCATGTGCGAAAAGGAAATCTGCGAGATCAACCGCGACTATATCTGCTACAACACACCACACCAGGAAGTATGGGATTCTCTCGACGAAGAAACTCTCCACACATATCCTGACGCAGATGTCATCGAAAAGTGCTTCATCTATAAGGATCTCGGCGAAATGGCAAAGGTCTACGACGAAATGTGGACTAAGATCATGGTCAACTAATTTGGTGATTTAATTACATAAGAAAAAGCTACTCGATTTCGAGTAGCTTTTTTGTTTGTTACAAAACTTATTTCAAGAAAAAATCCTTGGCTCCCTCAGACGAGGGAGCTGTCAGAACCTATGGTTTTGACTGAGGGAGTGACCTTATTAAATCGTGCGAAGCACACCTTATAAGATCACCACTTTATTCCATCTCTACCTTGCCGATTTGACAGCCTTCGCCGATTGTGACGTTTTTGCCCTTTACAACATCTGCAATGACATTTTCAAGGTAAATATCGTCGCCGACGATTTCGCCCACTGTGATAACACCTGCATCGTGTCGGTTTGTGAGATTTTTAGGAAGATATTCCGGAGCAATACTGATTTTCGGACATTCAATGCTGCCGATATTGAGCTTTGCGCCGCCCTCGATTTTGATTTCAAGCTCCTTTGCTTTGAGCTTGCCGTCGCAGTAAATCATGCCGATTACCGAAACATTTTCAGCTTCGATATCGCTTTCGCACTTGACGCTTCCGCGTACAACCATATTTTCAGCCTTGAGAGCCGCACAGCTCAGGCTGCCCATAATCTTCGACTCGCCTGTGATAGTGACCGACTTGTCGCACTTGAGAGAGCCGGAAATATCAACGCCGCCTGCCTTCATATCGTTTTCAAAATAAGATGAGCCGGAAACCTTTACAAGGCCGCTGCAATTTACAGTTTTGCTCTCGAATTTGCCCGAAACCTCAAGGCCTTCGCAGTTTACAACTCCTGTTGCAGTTGCTCTGCCGCTGATTTTGATATTCTTGTAAGACCCTGGGAAAATTGTGCCTCTGCCGGCGATATTCATATCCATAGTATTTCTCCTTTTGATTTTGCTCTTAATACTCTTACCATAGATTATATCTCAACTGCCGACATTTATCAAGGGCAGAAAACAAAAAAGCTGCCCAACCGAGCAGCTTTTTGTGTTATTTTATCATTCCAAGCGGATCGATGTATTCGCCGTCCTTCATGACTTCAAAATGAATGTGAGGGACTTCCTCATTTTCCATAAGATTTGTATTGCCTGCTGCGCCGATGATGTCGCCTGCCTTGATTTGCGCGCCCTCTGTCAGCGTGATGCCTCTGTCCAGACCCTTATAAACGCTGACAACGCCGTCGCCGTGGCTGATTACAACGCAGTTGCCGTACAATTCATCGTTATAGACCTTCTCGACTGTGCCGTTGCCAAAGCAAGCCACCTGCGCACCCACTTCACACTCAATATCAATGCCGTTATGGGTGCGGTAGTCGCCCATCGTCTTGTCATAAACCAGCTCGCCCATCGAGAAGCTTCGCGACACCTTGCCGATAACAGGGGGAATATAAATCTCAGGCTCTTGGGGCTTTACAGCCTCTGTAGGGGCTTCTGTAGCTTTCACGGGAGCAGAAGCAGGCTTTTCCTCTTTTGCGGCAGTTTCCGCAGGCTCATCCTCCCTGATATCAATGCTGACATCGGGGATATCCGCCCCTGCAGGCCGGACATTTTCTGTAATCGGCGGAATCTCCACCTCGTAAACCGGCTCAGCGGAGGGAGCAAAAAACAGTACATAACCTGAAACACCAATGATGCAAAGGCACACGGCAAGGGTTATGTAGAACCCTTTTCCCTCAAGGAAGCTGCTGAGCTTTTCGTTGTTATTTTTGTTTTCCATAAGTTTTTCATCACCTCTGCAAACATTTTTCCCAGAGCTGACGAAAGTTATACAAAAATTACTGCATTTTTGAAAGTTTTGTGCCTGTATAATAATGGGTGAGGATTTCGCCGTATTTCTTGCCTTCAAGCGCCATGGCTTTTGCTCCATATTGGCTCATGCCGACACGGTGGCCGTAGCCCTCGGTTTTGAAAACGAAATCGCCATCGTCGTATGTAATAGTGAAATTGGTGGAATTCAAGCCAAAAATACTGCGTATTTCTGTGCCCTTGAAGGTCTTTCCGCCTATGACGATGGTGTTTACTCCCCCTGCCTCACTGCGGTCGATTTCCCCTATCCAGTAGCCGTCCTTAAGTTCAAACTTGTCCCCCGTCTTCGCGGTGATTTTCCTGATAAGGTCGGACGAGGAAACCCGCACCTCGCCGTAAAATTTAGGAGAATCCTCGCCGCCGTAGCTTTCCGTACTTATGAGATAAGGATAATCACCGCCCCATACATCGGAGGCATTTTCAGTCATTTCCCCCGATGCGGCATGGAAAACCGCAACAATTGGCTGGTCATCGTATGCGATATACTCGCCGTCGGTATCATAAATTGCCCTCTCGATTTTTACACGGTAGCTTGCCCCGTCACTGCCCCACATCTCCTCGGCAGACTTATCAGTATATGCCTTGCAATGGCTATGGTCGGAGCAAAGCTGTGCACCCTTGTGGCTTTCGGCAATCTCATAGCCCTGCTGATAGCGGTATAGTTTATTTAAAGTATATGTCCGCGCGGCAACCGCCTGCGCCTTTACGGCTTCGACAGGAAATGAAGCAGGAATCTCGGCACATATCACGCCATAAAGATAATCGTGGAGGTTTATCGTCAGCACCTGCCCGTTGTGCAGAAGGGTTATCTCGGTATTCTCATCATAGCCGTTTAAGTTTTCAGGAGGATCATATTCGGGCGCAGATGTTGTGTATTCACGCAGAGTGTAGCTCTCCTTGTCCCCGAAAAGGGCAGCAATCTCCTTGAAATTAGTCAGCATAAAGCATATAAATAAAATGAGGGTGATTTTTTTCATATTTGCTCCTTTATTTTTCCACGAAATGTAGAATTATTCCTTCCTTTGTGTTATAATTATAAGTTGTAATCTATTTATATTCTCATGGAGTGATTTTATGAAAAAGAAGGCAAATCTTTTCTTCCTCATCTCTCTCATCATCGGCGCAGTTGTGGGCTATGTGAGAAGTAATATTTTCATTAAACATTATGAAGGCTTCACAGGTGTGATTCTCAGCTCCGCCTCCCTTTCGCTGACATTGCTGACGGCATTTCTCGTTATTTTCGCCGCAATTCTCCTTATGAAATGCCTGATGATTTTCGGAAAGTCAAGGCTTTCCCGCAAGCTGTCTGCTCTCGATAAAATACAGATTGCTCTCGGATGCGTGACCATTCTCATTTCGGCATATTTTGCAATCACAAAGCCTGACGGCGGATTTTTTGAGAAAACCTTTGCAATTTCTGCAGTTATCGCTGTGATTTATTTTATCACATCAATTTTTTCTGTGCGCAATGCAATGACAGACCTGCTTTCATGCGCGGCTGTCCTGCCTGCCGCCCTTGTCCTGCTCAGCATTTACAAGACGAATATCCGTTATCCCAACATTTCGCTTTTTGCATTTGAAGTGCTTGCCGCCCTCTTCCTCATGCTGGGCTTCTACTATATTTCGGCAGGCAATTTCAAGCATGTCACCGCTGTCATGCCTGTCTGGGTGGCTTCTCTCGCTGTGATGTTCTCCCTTTCATCCATTGTGACACACCATATCGTTATTAAAAATTACATTTTTGAGCCTGTTGCAAGCAGTTTCTCCATTTATTATTTCATAGGCGCATTCCTTGTGCTCCTCGGC
>SVKW01000141.1 GCA_015068285.1 Oscillospiraceae bacterium
TTTTCGATTTAATTAAAACTTGAATTTGCAAATAAGGGTTAAGACACCTCATCCGTCACAGTTTGAAGTATTTTCTTCCCATCACTTCAAATTTCCCTCACTGCCGCCCTTTCTTGCCTCCCCTTGTGAGGGGAGGGGGACCGCCGTAAGGTGGTGGAGGGGTAGTAACTGTGCCCCAATATATAATCTCAAATTTCCCTCACATTTTTACAAAAAAGACTATTATTTTTCCTCTGACTATGATATAATTTTTATATACGCACAGTAATAATCTTAAAATATATAAACATTATGTATCGGAGGTCATCGTGAGAAGAGGTGTCGGCAGTTCCCGCAGAAGAAACAGAAAACGCGTGTGGATTATTTCCATACTTTTTGTGCTGTGCCTTGCCCTTGTGCTCGGCTATATGGCTTATGAAAATCTTATTTTTACAGCCGACGGTGTCCAGCTTTCCTTCTTTGATTCTCTTTTCAATAAGGAAGAAGAGGACAAGCCGGAGGAAAATCCTGACACTCCAAAGCCTACGATAACAACTGAAGCGCCGACTACTCAGGCAACCACACAGGCGACCGAGGCGCCAAAGCCGGAGCTTCCTGACCTTTCTGCAAAATGGATAACTCTCGCCAATCTCAAAAGCGAAAACTATGTCAATTCCCTTATCAATGACGATGTCAAGCAGATTCTCGTAACAGTCAAGGATAAGGACGGCATCTTCCATCTGCCTGCCGAAAACGACATTATAAACGGCAAGAATATCGTGGCAGACGATGCAGAAATGATAGCTAATAGTATTAAAACACTTAAAGATAACGATGTGTATATAATTTGTGGCATTTCAGCCCTCCGCGATAACGTGCTTGCACGCGCTCACAGAAACGAAGCTGTCACAACAAACGGCGAAACTCTGTGGCTCGACCGCGACAATATGACATGGTTTGACCCGTCAAGCGAAACTGCGGCAAACTATATCATTGCAATGGCAGATGCCCTCTACGACATGGGCATCGATGAGGTTATGCTGACAAACTTCGCTTATCCATACATGGGCAAGTATAATCTTATTATGAATAAGCCGGACGAAAATGTCCTCGCCGCCCTCGCTGAAAAAATTACCGAAAGTGATATGCCGATGGGCGTTGTGGCTGTCACAGCGGCAGACAAGGCTACAACAGGTCAGAATATCTCCCTGCTGGAAGAGCATTTCGACAGAATTATGGTGACAGGCTCGCCTGAAAGCGACAGCGCAAAGGTAATATCCGACCAGATGAAAGACCTTGACAAGCTGACCTATATCGTAGATAACCCAATCGAAAATATAAACCACATCTATACGAAATAAACTTAGCAGCCATCGATTAAAGCAATAGCGCGTCCATCGGTGGCTCTTTTTCCATCATTTATGGCTAAAAATCCTCGCGAGTACCAAAGTATTGCCTGCGGCTTTTATCCATTCTGATGAAAAAATATCTCACCGCTGAACACACTCTGCTTTAACCAATGACTGCTTTACAGCCTCGCATTCCGAGGCTGTTTTTCAAATTACAATAATATATGTAGGGGAGGGTCTCTGCGCCCTCCCGTAAAGTTAATTGTAGCCTGACAGAAATTTACGCGTGAGGCTCCATTGGGTCAACCTTGGACTTCTTGTTGTTTTCAGCGTTGTTCTTGTTGTTTACGTTGTAGTTATTCTGGTTGTTTGCCTTGTTATTAGCCTTGTTATTTGCGTTCTTGTCCATTATTTTTCTCCTTTTTGTTTTGTGAAAAGTGGATTTTTGGCTTTTACACCAATATTTTATCCGCAAAAACTTGATTTATACACATAGTTATGATATAATACATAAGTTAAAGTAATTAAAAATAAATCAATATATATCGAGGTTATTATGTCAGGACATTCTAAATGGAGTACAATCAAGAGAAAAAAGGGCGCTAACGACGCTGCAAGAGCTAAGGTTTTCACAAAGTTCGCTCGTGAAATGGCTGTTGCAATCAAGGAAGGCGGCGCAGACATCAACGGCAATTCCAAGCTCAAGGAAATCGTTGCAAAGGCTAAGGCTAACAACGTGCCAAACGACAACATCAACAGAATTATCCAGAAGTACAAGAGCGGCAACGTAACAGAAAACTACGAAAGCGTTACATACGAAGGCTACGGCCCAAGCGGTATCGCAGTTATCGTTGAAACTCTCACAGACAACAGAAACCGCACAGCTGGTGAAGTTCGTCACGCATTCGATAAGTACGGCTCCGGTATGGGTCAGTCGGGCTGCGTTTCCTGGCAGTTTGACCGTAAGGGCGTTATCATCATTGAACGCGATGAAGATATGGACGAAGATACAGTTATGATGGAAGCTATCGACGCCGGCGCAGCAGACTTCGTTGCTGAAGAAGAAGCATTTGAAATCTACACAGACGTTGATACATTCCCGGAAGTTCGCGATGCTCTCGAAGCTAAGGGCTACACATTCGCTCAGGCTGAGCTCAGCCTCGTTCCACAGAACTACATCGAAATGAACGATGAAGAAGGTGTCAAGAACATGACAAAGCTTCTCGATATGCTCGATGACAATGATGACGTTCAGAACGTATACCATAACTGGGAAGAAGTTGAATAATTTTATCAAAAACCGAGGGGAAACCTCGGTTTTTTAGTCTTCCTTACATTGACAAGGTATATATAAAGAGGCAAATCTATGAAAAGCGCATCATCAGTTATTTGATTGCGATTATATTAGTTTGCTCATTTATGCCGTCGTATGTGGCAGGCGGTGAAGCGTTGAGGGTGCAAAGCAGAACGGCAAGGGGTCAAGACATTCAACGCTTACTTTCTCCGCAAACTGGTACAGCGTTTATACCTCTTGGAAAGAGGGGGAGATCACCGCAAAGACTGCCATGGAAATGACCGACACCAAACGCACCAGTTTTTACAAACTTGTCCGCATGATGGAAGAATAAAAGAATACAGCCGTGGCGGGGCTTGACCGCTCCCCCACGGCACAGAAATAGAGTATGGAGGCATAGACATGGACAAGTTCTGGGAATTTTTGAAAAAGAATTGGCTTGCGGTAGCAATCGGTGTTGCAATCGCCTTGTTCGCGGTGGCGGGTGTTCCGCTAATTATCAACTGGGCTTTTACTGTCCCCGCATTGTGTGATTTCTTTGCGGTGGATTGGGAGGCAAAAGACGCACTCGCCTATTATGGTAGCGCGTTGGGCTTTATCGGGACTGCATTATTCAGCGGCTTGGCATTGTGGCAGAATCACATCATAAAAACTGAAAGTGATAAGCGGCAGGAACTCCTGGACGAAATGGAGGTTATAAAAAATGCACCGCATATTGTGGTTCAGCCAACAGTTGTGAATGGAAAAGCAAGCAACCTAAAAATGGTTATAAAAAACACATCCGAGAATATCGCTGAGAAAATATACGCATCTGGTTTTGCAATCATCGACGAGACAGGGGCAGCATTGTGGCGGGATGATGAAGTAATGACTTGCGAATACTTGGTCAATGATAGGAAGATGGAAGTTTGTTGGGAAAATCCCTGTGTTGAAAGCAACAAGCATCAATTTGTATTTGACTTGAAATTTTCTGATATGTTCGGCAACGAGTATAGCTATAAAGCCGTCGGAAATTTCAAGGACAAAGTCGGTATTCCTAATTTCAAACTAACAAAACTGTAAAAATGAAGTGGCGGGGCTTGAAAAGCCCGCCACGACCCTGTATAATTGTTATAAAGTCAATCAAATGGGCTGTGACATACATAGACGAAAAAACAGCACCTTTGGAGAAGCGCAAAATTGAAAACTGCTTGATTTGCAACAGGTTTTCAGTTTCCCCACCGAGGGCTTCGCCCTCGGAATGACGACGTTCAGAACGTATATCACAACTGGGAAGAAATTGAGTAATTTTATCAAAACCGAGGAGAAAGCTTCGTTTTTTTGTTTTTATTTACTTCAAATATGTCATTCTGAGGGCATAGCCCGAAGAATCTCCTGACACACGCGAGAGACTACTATATAATAAGGAGCAAATTATGGCGACAAGCAAGGAATATATGGCATTTATTCTCGACCAGCTCAGCTTGATTGACGGAATAAGCCACCGAATGATGATGGGCGAGTACATAGTCTACATCGACGGCAAAATCATAGCATACGTCTGCGATGACAGACTTTTGGTCAAGCCGACAAAGACAGCACTCAAAATCCTGACTGATGCACCACTTGAGCCGCCTTATGACGGGGCAAAGCCTATGATTTTAGTTGAAAATGTGGACGACAAGCAATTCCTGAAGGATTTATTTGAAAAAATCTCCCCTGAATTGCCTGCGCCAAAGAAGAAAAAATAGCCTGTCCGTCATATCGTACAAAAAAACTCATTTTTCACCACTTTGCTTTATAGAAAATATTGCAAATTTTTGCATAATGTGATAGAATATTTCTATAATTGAAAAAGGGGGAAATATTTTGACAAACAACGTTAAAAAGGAAAGCATCTGGGAAATGCTTATCGGCATCCCTGGCTTCTGGAAGGCGCAGAATAAGGACTGGAAGATAACAGTTTTCCGTACATCCATCGAGCGTCTCGGCTATCAGATTATTTATCCGTACCTCTCGCTGTATATCATCGCCCTCGGCGCCACAAAGTCACAGCTCGGTACAATCACATCTTTAGGTATGCTTATGTCCGGTCTTTTAGGCCCGTACATCGGCAAATATATCGACAAAAACGGCGCAAAGAACATCTATATGTTCGGCATTTCAATGCTGCTCCTGTCGTATTTGATCTACGCAAACGCCCCGTCGTGGCAGTTCTGCGTAGCGGCTATGGTCATCTATTATTTCGGTCAGGGCATCAGCGGCCAGAGTTGCGCTACAATCTGCGGCAACTGCCTCAGAACCTGTGACAGAGCAAGAGGTATGCTGGTCTGTGAATCGCTGACAGCCGGCTTCCTCGGTATGATCGGTCCTATGATTGCAGTTTTCCTGCTCAATAACGTAATCGGCGCAAATCCTGAAGCGGCTACAGCCGAAGAACTCCACTGGCTCTTCTTTGTATCGGCTGCATTTACCCTCTTTTCGCTCATTGTCGTTGCAAAATATCTCGGCAACGAAAGATGGGCTACA
>SVKW01000006.1 GCA_015068285.1 Oscillospiraceae bacterium
GTCAGAGGAAAAATAATAGTCTTTTTTGTAAAAATGTGAGGGAAATTTGAGATTATATATTGGGGCACAGTTACTACCCCTCCACCACCTTACGGCGGTCCCCCTCCCCTCACAAGGGGAGGCAAGCAAGGGGGGCAGTGAGGGAAATTTGAAGTGATGGGAAGAAAATACTTTAAGGCGTGGGAGATCCTTCACAATCGTTCAGAATGACAAATAAGAAAGCAATGCGGAGGGAAAGACACTTATTTATAACTTTTTCTGACAACCCCTCCGTTTTTGCAAACAAAAACACCTCCCCTTGCACAGGGGAGGCATTTATGGTTACATTTTCAATTATTCAGCCTTGACGCTGACGATTTCACTTGCGTTTGTGATAAGCTTACGTGGGCAGACTGTTGCGCACTTGCCGCAGTTTACGCACTTATCATAATCGATATGAGCGAGGAAGCCATCAACATGGATAGCGTCGTGTTCACAAACCTTTACGCACATCGAGCAGCCGATACAGCCGATATTACACATGGAGCGAAGCTCGGCGCCCTTATTGTGGTTGCTGCAGCTTACGAATACGTCCTGATCAAAGGAAACGATATTGATAATACCGCGTGGGCAGGCTGCAACGCACTTGCCGCAAGCCTTACACTTATCGGACATTACCTTTGCAACACCGTCAACGATTTCGATAGCATCGTAAGGGCAGACAGACTTACAAGTGCCGAGACCGAGACAGCCATACGCACATTCAAGAGGACCGCCCTGCACCTTGGAAGCTGCGATACAGTCCTTGATGCCGTCGTATTCATACTTCTTCTTGGCGTGTGTGTTGCCGCCGGAGCACATTACATGAGCGACCTTCTTTGCTTCGTCAGCAGCTTCAACGCCCATGATGGAAGCGATTTTCTTTGCACATTCGTTACCGCCGACAGGGCAGGCATTTACAGGTGCATTACCTTCGATAATTGCATTAGCACAAGCGGAGCAGCCTGCGAAACCGCAGCCGCCGCAGTTTGCGCCCGGGAGAGCTTCTTCGATGAGAGGAAGTCTTTCATCGCGTTCAACTGCAAAGAACTTGCCTGCGAATGCAAGAAGGAGAGCAAAAAGTGCGCCGATACCGCCGAGCGCTATAACAGGAAAAAGAATTTCTTTCATTTTATGACCTCCTAATTACCAGATCTTGAGACCCTGGAAGCCCATAAACGACATAGCAAGCAGAGATGCTGTGATAAGAGCTATAGGGAAACCTTCAAAAGCCTTCGGACAATCGGAGAGAATGAGTCTCTGTCTTACGCTTGCGAACAGAACGATGGCAAGTGTAAAGCCGATACCTGCGGAGAAGCCGTAGATAACGCTGCCGATGAAGTTGAGCTCGTTTGTGATGTTGAGGAGAGCTGCGCCGAGGATAGCACAGTTTGTTGTGATGAGCGGAAGGAAGATACCGAGAGCCTGATAGAGAGCCGGCATCATCTTCATAAGCAGCATTTCAACGAACTGAACGAGAGATGCGATAACAAGGATAAATGCAACTGTCTGCATATATCCGATGTTAAGCGGAACGAGGATAAACTTATTTACAACGTAAGTTACTGCGGAAGCAACTGTCATAACGAATACAACAGCCATACCCATACCGAAAGCTGTATCCATCTTCTTGGATACGCCGAGGAAGGAGCAGATACCGAGGAACTTTACGAAGATATAGTTTTCAATGAGAATTGCACCCAGCGAGAGGGCAAAAATTTCAGTTAATGTCATATTTTATTCCCCCTTCTTTACAATTTTCTGGAATGCGGCAATGATAAAGCCGAGAGCGAGGAAGCCGCCTGTAGGCATTATCATAATTGTTGCAGGCTGGAAGCTCTTGCCGAAAACAGGGATACCATAAAGTGTACCGTTACCGAGGAGCTCACGGACTGCAGCGAGGATGACAAGAGCGAATGTGAAGCCGAGACCCATTGCGATACCGTCGACTGCAGATTCAAGAGGACCGTTCTTGGAAGCATAAGCTTCAGCACGGGCGAGAATGATACAGTTAACAACGATAAGCGGAATAAAGAGGCCGAGAGAAGCAGCAAGGTCAGGAAGGAATGCCTTCATCAGCATTTCGATAGCTGTTACAAAGCCGGAAATGATGACGACATAGGATGCGATTCTGATCTTCTGCGGGATGATCTTACGGAGAAGGGAAACCATTACATTGGAGCAAGTGAGAACTGCTGTGGCTGCAAGGCCCATACCGAGACCATTTTCGATGCTTGTACTTGTGGCAAGTGTAGGACACATACCGATGAGCTGAACAAGAACCGGATTGTTTGTGATTATGCCTTCATAAAGCTGTTTTACATATTTATTCATTATTCAAGACCTCCTGCGAATGCGATAGCCGCTTCGACACCGGCTGTTACAGCCTTGGATGTCACTGTTGCACTTGTAACTGCAACAACTTCATTATCGGCTTCTGCCTTACCCTTGACAACCTTATAAGGGGATGTCTTGAGGACGAACTGATTGAGCCATTCAACGTCATCGGCCTTTGTGCCGAGACCAGGAGTTTCGGAAAGGCTGATAATGCTTACGCCGAGAACACGCTCATTATTTGCAACGCCGACCATCATCTTGATTTCGCCGCCGAAGCCCTGAGAGGAAACAACTACACCGTAACCGGCAAGCTGACCGTGCTTTGTAAGCTCATAAGCTTCGAGGATGTTTGGATGGGCTTCCATATCAAATTCAACAGGGTTGAAGTCTGTTGCCGAAGGACATACCTTCATAAGAGACTCTCTTGTCTTCTGAGCTTCAACTTCCTTGATAATAGGAGCTGTGATCTTGTTGATGCCGGCGAGAACGAGGGCAACAACTGCACAGAATGTGAACAGAAGAACTACGAGGCGTACTGTTTCATTTTTGATCTTCATTATTTATTTTCGCCTCCCATCTCAAAAGGTTTTACCTTATGGCCGAATACTCGGCTTGCTGTAGCCTTTTCGATAAGATATACTGTTGCGTTCATAATAAGGATAGCGTATGTTACGCCTTCCGGATATGAGCCGAAGTATCTGATAAGAATTGTGATAGCACCACAGCCGATGCCGTATACGATCTGACCGCGCTTGTTGATAGGCGATGTTGTATAGTCATTAGCCATGAAGCATGCGCCGAGGAGAATACCGCCTGCGCAGATTTCAGCCAGCATACACTGGAGATTTTCGCCCGGTACGCGAGGGAAAAGGAATGTGATGAGAGCAACTGTGCCGAGGTAGGAAGCAGGAATATGCCATGTGATGACACGTCTGTAAAGGAGATAGATAGCGCCTGCCACGAGAGCGAGAGCGGAAGTTTCACCGATACAGCCAGGGATCATACCGAGCACCATGTCCATAGAGCTTGCGTCAGGAAGAGCGCCGAGCTTGAGCTGTGCCATAGGAGTTGCCGATGTTACAACATCATAAGTAGATGTGAAAAGCGGGAGCTTTGTTCTGATAGCTGTGTAAGTTGTCATGATACCCGACCATGAGAAGAGGAATGCTCTTGCTGCGAGAGCCGGATTCATGAAGTTCTTGCCGATGCCGCCGTAAAGCTGCTTTACGATGATGATAGCGAAAAGCGAGCCGACGATGCCGATCCAGATAGGAGCGGAAACAGGGAGAGAAAGGGCAAGAAGCAAGCCTGTTACTGCAGCAGAGCCGTCAAATGCTGTGATCGGTCTGTGCATAAGCTTCTGATATGCGTATTCAGCGATGATACTTGTGAGAACGCAGACGATAGCGTGTACTGCAGCTCTGCCGCCGAATACGAAGATGCCGACTGCCAATGCTGGCAGGAGAGCGATGATAACGTCGAGCATTATCGAACGTGTTGTATCCTCCGCACGGATATGAGGCGAGGAGGAAACCTTGACTTTCATAAGTTCTGACATAATTTTCCTCCTTTACTTCTTAGGCTGACTTGCCTGGATCTTGTGCTTACCTGCGCGGATACCCTGAACGAGCGGCAGCTTGGCAGGGCAGATATATGTGCAGGCGCCGCATTCGATGCAGTCCATTGTGTTGTAGCCGATAAGACCGTCAAGATTATCCTTTTCATTCATGTGGTACAGATATGTAGGTGTGAGATTCATAGGACATACATCTACGCATCTGCCGCATCTGATACACTGGCCAGGCTTTGGAAGATCGCCCGACTTATCGAATGCGAGGAATGCATTTGTGCCCTTGAATACAGGGATATCTGTTGTGAACTGGGAAACACCCATCATAGGGCCGCCCATGAGCAGCTTATATGGATCGCGAACGAAACCGCCGCACTGCTCGATAAGGTTTGTGACAGGAGTACCGATACGAACTTCAAGGTTCTTTGGGTTTGAAATTGCCGAGCCGGATACTGTTACGATACGGCGGTACATTGGCTGACCGAGAGCAAAATATCTGTAAATAGCGCCGCAGGTATCGACATTGAATACTGCGCAGCCTGCGTCTGCAGGAAGCTTCTTACTTGGCACTTCGCGGTGTGTGATAGCATAGATGAGCTGCTTTTCAGCGCCCTGCGGATACTTTACTTCCAATGGGCAAAGCTCGATGCCGTCGTTGTGAGCGAGGAGCTCTTCGATTCTTTCAAATGTGTTGGACTTGTTCTTTTCGATAGCCAGCTTAGCGTTGCGGACGCCGAAAATCTTCATGAGGATTTCGATACCGTGAACGATTTCTTCCGGTCTTTCGAGAAGGAGGCGGTGGTCGGATGTGATGTAAGGCTCACATTCTGCGCCGTTGATGATGATAGTATCGATCTTGCCGATACCGCTCTTGACCTTTACATGAGTTGGGAATGCGGCGCCGCCGTGGCCGACGATACCGGACTTTGCGAGAGCATCACAAAGCTCATCCTGAGTCATGTTTTCATAGTCGAATGGCTTAACGCTTTCATCCCATGTGTCGTTGAAGTCGTTTTCAATGACAACCGACATAACCTTTGTGCCGTTTGGATGCAAGCGAGGCTCTACCTTAGTTACTGTGCCCGAAACGGTAGCGTGAACAGGTGCGCTGACGAAGCCGCCTGCTTCTGCAACCATCTGACCGAGCTTGACTGTATCGCCCGGCTTGACGATTACCTTTGCAGGAGCGCCGATGTGCATCGACACAGGAAGCACAACGTATTCAGGAGCCTTGAGGACCTCAATGGACTTATCCTTTGTGTGTTCCTTGTTGCCGTCCGGGTGTGTTCCTCTTTTAAATGTGTAAACCATAGAACTTCCCTTCTGTATACTTAAATATATTTCTTACGTGTGTCGGAAGGCAGTTTGTTATGTTAATAACCAAACAAACCCTTTAAAACGAGAACAAGGCGGTATAATACCGCCTTATCGCATCATAAAACTTCCCGTTCTTCCACCTTTTCATTATATACCATGTTTTTGCAAATTTCAACAAAAGTTTTCAAATTATCAAACTTTTTTTCAATAAAGTAATGGAAAATATGCAATATTCTGACAATTCTGTAACAAAATCCCAACTTTAGTTCGTGAAACCCGGTCGACCGGATAAACCGGGAAATCAGAGGTGTGCTACGCAGGGATTTGATTATCAGCCCTCTCAGTCACGCACAAGGCGTGCCAGCTCTCCCATAGGGAGAGCCAAGGAACCGGCTTCCCTGTAGTTTCTTGCCTCTCACTCCGGGAGAGGTGGCTGGCGAATGCCAGACGGAGAGGGTCTGTGCCATCGGGGAGGAAAGATTCTTCGCATTCGCTCAGAATGACAGACATAGATGAAGGCGAGTTGTAGGGACCAGCGTCCCCGACGGTCCGCTTATTTAATCCGCCGCAGGCACCTTAACTCTCAACTATCAACTCTCAATTTTCAACTGTTAAAACCGGGTTGGAAATTTTTCTCACCTCTCACTGCTGCTTTTTGTGCATACTTCCGATATTTTGCAATATATTTCCCCTTTTAGGCTTGCACTTTTATAGTTTTTTTGGTATATTATAATTATAATATTATGCAAACGAGGTAATTTAACTATGAATACTAAAGAGCTTCGTGTTTTTGCAGAGGAAATCAGAGTTGAAACTCTCAAGGAGTTTATGAACCTCGGCTTCGGCCATGTAGGCGGCTCTATGTCCATTGTTGAAACACTTGCCGTTCTCTACGGTAAAGAAATGCACATCGACCCAAAGAACCCACAGATGGAAGACCGTGACAGACTCGTTATCTCCAAGGGTCACGCCGGTCCTGCTCTCTACGCAACTCTTGCGCTCAAGGGCTATTTCCCTCTCGAAGTTCTTCTCACACTCAACCAGGGCGGCACTATCCTCCCAAGCCATTGTGACAGACTCAAGACTCCTGGCGTTGATATGACAACAGGCTCTCTCGGTCAGGGCATGAGCACAGCTTGCGGTATCGCTCTCGGTAACAAGATCAAGAAGAGCGACAAGTACACATACCTCATCCTCGGCGATGGCGAATGCAACGAAGGTCAGGTATGGGAAGGTGCTATGTTCGCTTCCCACCAGAAGCTTGACAACCTCATCATCTTTGTTGACTACAACAAGCTTCAGCTCGACGGCACAACAGAAGACATCCTCAACCTCGGCGATATGGTTGATAAGTTTGCTTCTTTCGGCTGCCATACAGTAAAGGTCAACGGCCACGACATCGCTGCTATCGAAGAAGCTATCACAAACGCAAAGAACACAAAGGGCGTGCCATCTGTTATCGTTCTTGACACAATCAAGGGCAACGGCTGTCCTCTCTGCCTTTCTCAGTTCCCTAACAACCATCACCTCAAGTTCAAGCCTGAAGACATGGTTGAATCTGTTAAGCTTGCAGAAGAAACTCTTGCAAAGGTAAAGGAGGAAGCATAAATGAGCTACACAATCAGAAATACATTTGAAAAGTCCGCTGTTGAAATGAGAAAGGTCTACACAGACACACTCATCGATATGGCGAGAAAGAACGACAAGATCTGCATTCTTGACGCTGACCTTGTTGGTTCCTCCGGCACAAAGGCATTCTTCAAGGAATTCCCTGAAAGAGCTATCGACTGCGGCATTCAGGAAGCTAACATGATCGGTGTTGCAGCAGGTCTCTCTGCTGTTGGCATGGTTCCATACGCACATTCCTTCGCTCCATTTGCAACACGCCGTGTTCTCGACCAGATCTTCATCTCCTGTGCTTATGCTAAGAACAATGTTCGTATCGTTGGTACAGACCCTGGCGTAACTGCTGCTTACAACGGCGGCACACATATGCCATTCGAAGATATGGGCTGCCTTATGTCCATTCCACAGATCACACTCATCGAGCCTGCTGACACAGTACAGCTTGAATGGGTTATCCGTGAACTCGAAAACACACACGGTGTATACTACATCCGTCTTCTCAGAAAGAACGCTATGGAAATCTACGAACCAGGCTCCAAGTTTGAATTCGGCAAGGCTCCTGTTGTTCGTGACGGTAACGATGTAGTTATCATCGCAAGTGGTATCATGCTCCACGAAGCTATCAAGGCTGCTGACGAACTTGCAAAGGAAGGCATTTCCGCAGCAGTTCTCAACGCATTCACATGGAAGCCACTCGACAACGAAACAATTCCGGCTTATGCTAAGAAGTGCGGCGCTGTTGTTACAGCTGAAAACCACAACGTAGTTGGCGGTCTCGGCTCTGCAGTTGCTCACTGTCTCGCTATGAACTGCCCAACTCCAATGGAAATGGTTGGCGTTCAGGACGAATTCGGCGAAGTTGGTACAGAAGACTTCCTCAGAAACCGCTTCAACCTCACAGCAGCTGAAATCGTAAAGAAGGCAAAGGCTGCTATCGCAAAGAAGTAATATAGTAATTATATGATAAAACCCCGAGGCAATATGCCACGGGGTTTTTGTTTTGTTATTTAATTTCTAATATATCCACCGCCTGTGAAAACATTTCATCATCTTCACATATAACCGCGCCATTATAGGCCGCAAGCTGAATATGTTCGTCATACTCATCGAGAAACAGGATATATTCCTTGCCTTTCTGCCAGTTTACTCTGCTCGGCATTGTTTTTTTCACGATTTCAAGCTGTCCTTTATAGTGTTCTCTTATTACATACCGCACATCTGCCGCGTGAGGATGTATTTCGCTGACTTCCGCTACTTTCACACGGGTGATATATTCACACTCGGCCAGCTTTTCCTCGTTCAGCTCAAAAAACTCCGGCATAGGCCGTTCTTCCACAGCCTCAACAGGTATGGACTTCATATAGGCTATGGCTTCATCAAGGTCGGTCGGCAGCTTTGAGGGATACCACTCATCTGTAAATTTGCCGTCCTTGACTTCATACATAGGATTTTTACTTAAAGATGTATGACGCGGATGTGGATAAACCGTTAAATGATCTCTCAACAGCATCATAAGATATGTGCCGCCCTCTGCCACGCCGATTTCTTCGGCGTTGTCATAGCTGTAAATCACTTCTTCAGCAGTGCCTTTCAGCACAGTCTGCGGTCTTATCGTTATGTAATGTACGCTGTTACCCTGATATGGCTCGATTTTTTCAACCATACCGATAATTACAAGAGGGGCTTTTTTGAAAGATTCCTCAAATAGTTTCTCGTCCGGCATCTTTTGCCCCGCCGCCTGATACCATTCGATTGATTTTGACGGCTCGGCTGTTGTAAGCCTTTCATATTTATGCTCTTCAAAATCTTTTCTCAACTGATAACTTGCCGTTGCGATGGTGAATATGAAAATAGTCAATAATATTCCGATTATAATGAATACTTTTTGTAATATTTTGTCAAGTTTATACATAATATCACCTTTTTCGATGGATAGATGGCATAATTAGTAATCCAACCAATAAATCCGCTCGGCTCCCTCTGACGAGGGAGCTGGCAAAACCGTAGGTTTTGACTGAGGGAGAGAATTTAACGTATAGAATTATATATTTTCTCTCCTTCCACCGCTTCGCGGTCCCCCTCCCTCGTCAGAGGGAGGCATGAAAGCTAATTAAACAGCTAATACTAATTTTCGGTTTTCCAGTCGGCTAATTTATAGCCGATGTACCAGCTCAGCACCATTACTGCAAGGTAAAACAGCATGAAAAACCACAGTTCATTGATTATAAGTCTTGGCAGCACAGACCAGAAGCCTGTTGACATGATTACGATAAGAAGGGTTTCCTCGATTGCTGACGGAATCTTTGGAAACAGCGACAGAATCACCGCGAATGACATTGGAATATGTAGCATTATGCAGGAAAATCTTGGGTTTATCGCATATTTCCTCATAAAGTAACCGATAATTCCCCATAAAAACAGGAAAATCGGCCAGCCGATCAGCGAAAGTGCAACAGGTACATCGCCCATTCCCACGAAAAGCATAACAGCGCCTACGCCCACGGGCGCAAAACCGAGAATGAAATAAAGAATATTCAGCATAGCGTACCTCCTGTTTAATCTGTGATATTAAACTAGGGACCGCCGGGGACGTCGGTCCCTACATTTTCGGACGACCAATGGTCGCCCCTACGGTGTTTATACTATTTTCAGTATATAATATATTTGTAATTTTGTCAATTGTGCGAGTACCGAGAGAGATTCTTCGCTTCGCTCAGAATGACAATCCCTCCGTCTTTTTTACAAAAAGACACCTCCCCTTGCACAGGGGAGGCATAAATATGGATTTATTCTTTTATTGTCTTTTTTCTGCCCAATGCAAAAGCCAGCGCCATAAGCAATCCGCTTATTACAGCAACCACCGCCATGCTTTCGACAAACAGACCTGCAAGGTATGAAATGCCCAATGTCGGCCAGAAAAACAGATAGGCAATTTCTGCCAGAGTGCCCTGTCCTGCTATGAGATATACTGCAAAAGCCACAACTGTCGGGGCGTGAAGCAGTGCGAAGGTGGTGATTTTATTTTCGCCTGCCAGCTTATAGCTGACTATTGCCCAGTAAAGGAGAAATCCCACGCTGAGTATGATTCCTGCCATGTCTGATGCGATGTACGCCACAACTGCGCCCCATATCATCGGCGTAAAGCCCAGAAGTAAAGTTTTAAGATTATTATTCATATTATCCTCCATTTGTATGGTTTGTTTTTATTTTTTGATTATTAGACAAATGGGGCGGGATAAAAGTTTCACTTTGGGGGAAATTTTGAGAAATTTAATGAACGCCTACGGCTACACCTCATCCACCGCAAGCGGTCCCCCTGTCTCGCTGCGGCTCGGTCACGCCGCGGGTCTGACAGCCCACCGGGCTGTCATTCAACACCGCGGTCGCCGTTTCACTACCCTCAAGGGGAAGGCTATGCACAAAAAGACCGCCATAATGACGGTCTTTTCATATTAAACATTTTATTACTTGCCGTATGCAAGGAGAAGTCTGATGTAGAAGTCGACGTTGTCAGCGATGATGCTTGTGTCGATATGCTCGTTAACCTGATGTGCGCCGCCTGTCTTGGATGTGTGACGCATACCTGTGAAGCGGTAAACGCTCTTTGTGGAGCAGATATCGCAGTAGAAGCGGGAGTCTGTGCCGCCTGTAAGCATGGAAGGAATGAATGTGATGCCTGGGTACTTTTCTTCAACAACCTTGACGATAGTCTTATAGCCTTCGGATTCTGTGGAAGAAACTGCAGGTGGGTTATGGCCCTTGACAAGTCTTACCTTAACGCCTTCAGGAACGATGCTTTCGAAATACTTCATCATATTGTCGAGAGTTTCGCCTGGGAGGAGACGTGTATTGATGATAAGGGAGGACTTTTCAGGGAGGATATTAGCCTGGTCAGAGCCCTTTGCCATTGTTACAGAAGTTGTTGTGCGTGTGAGAGCGTTGAGCTGTCTGTCTTCTGCGCAGATGAGCTTGAGCATATCCCAATACTTTTCAGGGTCAGCATACATCATGCCGAGAGGGCCTTCTGTGAATGGTGCGCGAGCCTTGAATTCCTTGATAACAGGCTCTGTAAGTGTCTGTGGGAAGAGCTTTTCTTCGAGGATGCAAGCTGTCTTGCCGATGATGCCGAGAGAGCTGTGCTTGCCTGGGGAAGCAGCGTGACCGCCCTTATCTTCCATTGTGAATTCAAAGTCGCCGTAGCCCTTTTCGCATGGGAAAATTGTAGCAACAGGCTTGCCGTTGATTTCGCCGATACCGCCGCATTCGTCGATAACGAGACCGAGGTCGACATTTCTGCGCTTGAGTTCTTCAACGATGAGACCTGCGGCAGCTTCAGGACCGCCCATGATTTCTTCATTGTAGCCGAAAGCGAGATAAAGGTCATAATCAGGAACGAAACCGTCAGCGATGAGAAGTTCGAGAGCGTCCATATATGCCTGAATATTGCACTTGGAGTCTGTTACACCTCTGCCCCAGAGGATGCCGTCTTCGTCAAGAGTGCCGACGTATGGAGGATACTTCCACATTGCGTGGTCGCCTTCAGGAACAACGTCCTGATGAGCTGTGAGAAGGAGAGGAAGGCTCTTGGACTTGCCTGTGCCCTTCCAATGATAGAGAAGACCGACGCGGCCGACGATAGCCTTATCGAATGTTTTATGTACGAGAGGATATGTCTCTTCAAGATACTTGTGGAAATCGAGGAATGCCTGCTTGTTGATCTTGTCAGGGTCAACGCTGGAGACAGTTGGGAACTGAACCATACCCTGCAGATGCTTTGTGAAAAGTTCGTTATTGAGTGTCATAACAAAATCTCCTTTGTTTTATTCGTATGGTATTATTTTACCACTTTATAAAAGGCTTTTCAATTGGTAAAAACTACATAGATTTTGACTTCAAAATTGTATAATCAGGCGAAACAGCGTGCTGTGTAAAGCTTATTTCCTTTCCCTCAAGCTTACATTCATTCCATGCCATCTTTTCTGTGTAGACATAAATATTGTCCTTGATGCGAGGCTCGATACCGAAGCACATCGATTCACCTGTAATATGGATTCTGCCGTGGAAGAAGCTGACACAGTTGATGTGGGCATGACCGTTGATGAAGCCGATGATGTCGCTTTTCTCGATGATTTCACTCAGGTCATATTCGGTTGTGAGGGCATTGCCGTCATTTTCCCACTTGAATGGATGATGTGTGATGACGATTGTGCCGCGGCCGTAGTTTGTGGAGAGAGTTTCCTTGAGGAAATCACACTGCTCCTTGCACAGCCAACCCTTCATGCCATAGTGGAATGCGCTGTCGAGAGTGATGATACGCAGGTCATCATGATAGAAAACATCGTAGTAAGGCTTGCCTGTCGGCTCCTTGCCGAGAAAGCCAACACGGAAATTGTCAGCTCTGTCGTGGTTGCCCATCGTGCAGAATACAGGGACATCGGGATGATATCTGTCAAAAATAGCTTTGAGCTTTGCATAATCCTCAGGCTCGCCCTCGTGGACTGTGTCGCCCGTGAACAAAATAAAGTCAGGTTTCGCCATATTATCCAATACAAATTGCAATTTTTCAACAGGATTATACTTTTTGTTTACCTCTTTTACAAAATCACTGCTGCCTTCACAGCAAAAATGTGTGTCACTTATATGAGCAAATTTCAAATCTTTCATGGTATCTCCTTTTTTCTTACATTTTTCTTAAAAGGTTATTATGTGAGATTTTTTGTGCTATAATTGAAACGTCAGGACAAGTCCTTCCGTCTATAATTATAGTACAAATTATAGGAAATGTAAAATGAAAAGAGTAAAATATTTGATTTTGGCGGCAGTAATTCTTGCTGCGGCGGCTTATTTTGTATATGTGAATATTTCCCTTGGGGAAATCAGGGTTATTATGCTCGACCCGGGGCATGGTGCCACCGACAATGGGTGCAGTTACTTTGGTATCAATGAGAAGGATATAAATTATGACATTGCATTGCGTATCAAAGGTCAGCTTGAACAGCTTGGCTATAAAGTGATATTCACTCACGATGACAAGGAGTACATTTCACCTCATGGGCGGGCTAAACTTGCTAACCGTAAAGGCGTTGACCTTTACATAAGTATTCATCAGAATGCGGCTGAAAACAGCGATGCGAAGGGCATTGAAACCTGGTTTTCGGTGAGAAATCCCCACAGTAAGCGGTTGGCGGAAGCTATCCAGACTTCACTTGTTGATAACACAAGGGCCGAGGACAGAGGTGTGAAAGTCACGGCAAGTCTGGTTGTTGTGCGTGAAACGAAGATGCCGTCTGTGCTTATTGAGTGTGGATTTTTATCAAATCTCCATGAGCGGGAATCACTTGCTGATGAAAATTACCGACAGGTTATAGCTGAAAGTATTGCACAGGCTGTTGATGATTTTGCGAACAAATAAGCCCATTACAACTGCATATATTTAAGGAAAAGGCATGGAAGTTCAGTTTTTCATGCTTTTTTCTTTTGGATAACTTTTCGGGAGCAGCAAGCGGCTCCCCTACAGGATTGTACAGATGATGGAAGATTTTTCGGCTTTGCCTCAGAATGACATAGCAGAGTAAGATTATACACGGGAGGGCGCGGAGACCCTCCCCTACGGATTTAAGAAATGCAAAAAGGACACCCTTTCGGATGTCCTTTTTATTTAATTCAAAAGATTGATGAATTAGAAGAGGTGGCACATTACTTCGTGACCTGGTGCGATTTCCTTCATCTTTGGTTCTTCCTTGAAGCAAATATCCTTAGCATGGATACAACGTGGAGCAAAGCGACACATTGGCTTTGGTTCGATTGGGGAAGTGATTTCACCCTTGAGGATGATTCTTTCACGCTTATTGCCGAGCTTTGGAAGTGGAATAGCGGAGAGAAGAGCCTGTGTATATGGGTGAGATGGGTTAGCAAAGAGTTTTTCAGAAGGAGCCTTTTCGATCAAACGACCGAGGTACATAACAGCGATATCATCAGAGAAGTAGTTAACAACAGACAAGTCGTGAGTGATAAAGATGTATGTAAGGCCACGCTGTTCCTGAAGCTCCTGGAGGAGGTTGAGGATCTGAGCCTGAATGGAAACGTCGAGAGCGGAAACTGGTTCGTCACATACGATGAACTTTGGATCGAGTGCGAGAGCACGTGCGATACCGATACGCTGACGACGACCACCGTCGAGTTCGTGTGGATAAGAGTTTGTGAGACGTTCAGCAAGACCAACTGTCTTCATGAGTTCCTGTGTATGAGCGTCAACTTCTGCCTTTGTAGCATACATCTTGTGGAGCTTCATTGGCTCTGCGATGATTTCGGAAACGGACATACGTGGGTTGATGGAAGAATATGGGTCCTGGAAAACGATCTGCATCTTACGGCGCATCTGACGAAGAGCTTCCTTATCGAGAGCTGTAACGTCCTGGCCGTCGAATACTACCTTACCAGCTGTTGGTTCGAGAAGACGGAGAACAGCACGGCCTGTTGTGGACTTACCACAGCCGGATTCACCTACGACACCGAGTGTCTTACCTTCTTCGATCTTGAAGGATACATCGTCAACAGCATGAAGGTTGCCCTTTGGAGTCTTAAAATATTTTCTAAGATCAGTTACTTCTAATAATGCCATTATTTGCTCCATCCTTTCAATTTGAAGTTCTTGTCCTGGTATGCCAAGCAAGCAGCATAATGAGTATCGCTGTACTTAACAAGTGCAGGCTTTTCTGTCTTACACTGCTCTGTTGCATACTGGCAACGTGGAGCAAATGCACAGCCCTTAGGGAGCTTTGTTGGGTCAGGCATAAGACCTGGGATTGGCTTAAGCTTTGCAGCTCTGTTATCAACGTCTGGGAGGGAGTTGAAGAGACCTTCTGTGTATGGGTGCATTGTGTTGTTGAAGACGTCTTCGAGGTTACCTCTTTCAACGATAGAACCAGCATACATGATGGAAACTTCGTCACATGTTTCAGCAACGATACCAAGGTCATGAGTGATCATGATTGTGGATGTCTTGAACTGCTGCTTGAGGTTGTTCATGAGTTCGAGAACCTGAGCCTGGATTGTAACGTCGAGAGCTGTTGTTGGTTCGTCAGCGATGAGGAGCTTTGGAGAACATGCAAGAGCGATAGCAATAACAACACGCTGCTTCATGCCGCCGGAGAACTGGTGAGGATATTCTGTGTGTCTTTCACCTGGAATACCTACGACTTCGAGCATTTCCATAGCTCTCTTAACTGTGTCTTCCTTCTTCATCTGTGGGTTGTGGATAGCAACTACTTCTGCGATCTGATCACCAACAGTGAGAACTGGGTTAAGGGATGTCATTGGGTCCTGGAAGATCATGGAAACAACGTTACCACGGATTTCACGCATTTCCTTTTCGGATGCAGCCATGATATCTACGCCGTCGAGAATGATCTTACCGGACTTTACCTTTCCTGGTGGGTCTGGAACGAGGCGGAGGATGGAAAGAGCTGTTGTTGTCTTACCGCAACCTGTTTCACCTACGAGGCCCATTGTCTTGCCTTCTGCAAGCTTAATGTCGATGCCGTTAACTGCTTCAACGATACCTTCGTCTGTTTCGTAGTGAACGACAACGTCAGTCATATCGAGCAAATACTTATTGTTTTCCATAATTTCTCTCCTTATCTCTTAAGTTTTGGGTCGAGAGCGTCACGGAGACCGTCACCGAGGAGGTTAAAGGCCAAGATTGTGATCATGATAGCGAGACCTGGGTACAATGTGATGTGCTGAGCATCACGGAGATACATACGGCCGCCAGAAAGCATAGAGCCCCATTCTGGTGTTGGTGGGGAAATACCAAGACCGATAAATGAGAGAGAAGAAATAGAAAGAATACAGGAAGCCATACGCATGGAAACCTGAACGATAACTGGGGAAAGGGAGTTAGGGATGATGTGTGTTGTGATGATGTGGGAGTCCTTAGCACCGATAGCACGAGCAGCTTCGATGAATTCCTGGTCCTTAACTGTAATAACCTGAGAACGGAGCATACGGGAGAAGGATGGAACAGAGGAAACACCAAGAGCGATCATAAGACAGCCAATGGATGTACCGAAAGCTGCAACGAGTGTAATAGCAAGGAGCAGCTGTGGGATAGCCATAAATACGTCGAGAACACGCATGATGATCATGTCAACCTTGCCGCCGAAGTAACCAGCGGAGGAACCAAGGATAAGGCCGCAGATCATAGCGAGCATAGTTGCGAAGAAGCCTACGAGGAGGGAGATTCTGGAACCATGAACGATACGAGCGAACATATCACGGCCGAATTCGTCTGTGCCGAGGATGTGTTCGGAGGAAGGACCTTCAAGACGGATTTTAACATTCTGGAAAATAGCTTCGTCTTCGTAGTCGCAGATAAAGTCTGCGCAGATAGCGATGAGGATGAGTGATACAACGATAATACCACCGAGAACAGCCATGCGGTTCTTTGCGAGACGCTTAAGAACGTCGCCCCACATGCTGCGCTTTTTATTAGTTTTCTTAGCTTCCATTAAAATTTATCCTCCTTAAACCTTATTTGTATTCAGCCTTGATTCGTGGATCGATAAATGCATAAAGGATGTCAACGAAGAGGTTAACTACCGAGAAGATAATTGTTGTAACGATAAGACAACCAAGAATCATTGGTGTATCCTTCTGCTTGATACCATCAACGAGGAGACGGCCGCAACCTGGGATGGAGAAAACTGTTTCTGTAAGAACGGAACCACCGAGCATACCACCGATCTGCATACCAATCATAGTAACAACTGGGATGAGAGCGTTACGGAGTGCGTGCTTAAGAATAACTGTCTTCTGGTTAACGCCCTTAGCCTTAGCAGTTCTGATGTAGTCAGCACGAATAACTTCGAGCATGGAAGAACGAGTAAGACGTGTGATAGTAGCCATCGAGGATGTACCGAGGGAGATAGATGGAAGGATAAAGGACTTCCAGGAACCTACGCCGCCGGATGGAACCCAACCGAGGTTAAGTGCGAATGTGAGGATGAGGAGAAGACCAAGCCAGAAGGATGGCATGGAAATACCCAGAAGAGCACAAACCATCAGAACGTTATCGAAGATGGAGTACTGGTAAACAGCGGAGATGATACCGATTGGAAGAGCGAGGGAAACAGCAACCAACATGCCCCAGAATGTAAGTGTAATTGTTGGTGGGAACGCTGTGATGATTTCGCCCATAACGTCACGGCTCTTAGCCCATGACTTACCAAGGTCACCTCTACACAGCTTAGCCATGTAGTTGAGATACTGGATGATGAACGGTTTATCCAAACCGAGTTCCTTACGAACTTCCTGAATAGCTTCTTCTGTAGCTTCGATACCGAGGATGATAGCAACTGGATCACCTGGTGCGAAGTCGAGGATGAAGTAAACCAAGAAAGTTACGCCGATGATAACAGGAATAAGCATAATCAATCTTTTGAAAATATACTTGTACATACGACCTCCATTAAAAATGTTTAATTTTTGCCTGGCTCAAATGTTCTGGGGGCATTTAAGCAGGGCTATTTATTGTAAAAGTATAGCACGATTTTTTTTACCTGAACAGTATGTAAAATAGCAAAAAAATCTGTCGAAATTTTGTGCAAAACTGACAAAACCTCGAAAAAATTATGTTTTTTTCGTGTTTTTATTCAATTTTCTGGTCGAAAATTAAACCAATCAAGCCCAAAGTTTTTTCGACGACTTCCAGACATCTTACATCTTCCTTGCGAAACTCGGCTTTGATCTTTTCGCAGTCGGTGCTGTGGAACATGGTGCTGAACTCGTTCATAAACGCTTTCATCTTCTCTCTTTGCTCTTCACATTTATGAAGACATCCATTGCCATATTTCAGCCCGATGGCGGCCAGACCGCCGGCACAAGCGCCGCAAAGGTCTCCGACGCCGCAGCCCCCGGCAAAGCTTCCGATGACTTTTATGAGATCCTCGCTCAATGGTAACTCATAAAGCCGGCATGCTCCTTTGAGAACTGCTTCGGCACAGCTGTTGTCCTGCTCTATGAACAACTGATATGCCGTTTCTTTGACACTATTCATTTTTATCCCTCCTTTGTCCATTGTTATGAACCCGAGAAATAAATTATTACTGTTCGTGCTCCAATAATAATTTGTAAATATTGTATCACATTTTATCGCATAATTCAATAAAAATTCGCTTTATTTACAATTATTTTTATGATATAATGGTCACGACCTGAAAAAAGCTGTTAAAAAAGGAAAAATTTGATGGACTATACATTATATAATATAATAAAGGCACTTGCAGAAAAGGGCAAAAAGCGTTTTCACATGCCCGGGCACAAGGGGCACCCGATGGGCACTCTGCTTGACGGGGCGTATTTTATCGACTATACCGAAACCCCTGACACGGGCGATTTATACGGCGATGACCATGACTTCATCAATGAAGCCGAGGAGCGCGCGGCAAAGTATTTCGGCGCTGAAAGCTGTCTTTTTCTCACCTGCGGCGCCACTCAGGGCATAAAGTCGGCACTTTATACCTTCACAAATGGCAAAAACAGCCTGCTTGTCGACAGAAACACTCACAAATCCATACTGGACACCTGCGTGCTTCTTGACATCATGCCGAAATATATCGTGCCTGAGTTTGACGGTGAGCTGGGCATCACAAAGGGCTTCAAGCTTGATGAGCTTGATAAAATACTGGCTGAAAATTCCGATATTTCGGCTTTCATTATCACAAGCCCCACTTATTACGGCTACTGCCACGATGTGAAGGCTGTTGCTGATGTATGTCACAGCCACGATGTGAAGCTTATCGTCGACTCCGCTCACGGCAGCCATCTCAAGGCCTGCGGTGTTTCTGACCCTGTGACAGACGGGGCTGACGCAGTTATTTTCTCGGCACACAAAACCTTGCCGAGCCTTACTCAGGGGGCTTATCTCCTTCTGCGCGACGGCAATTATGCCGAAAAGGCCCGCCGAGGCTGTATTATGTTCGGCACCACTTCCCCCTCCTACCCTATCATGGCTTCTCTTGATATAGGCAGAGAATTTATCGAAAAACTGGACGAAAACCGCAAAAATGCCGTGATAAATGCCTGCGCTGATGTACGCAGACGGCTTGAAAGCATGGGTTTTGTCTCGCCTTGTCTTGGCGACCCTCTGCGTATAACAATATGCTGCAAGGGGCTTGGCTATGAGCTTTACGACCATTTTATGGCTCACGGAATCGTTGCCGAAATGGCTGACGACAGCAATGTTGTCATGATCGTGACCTTCTCCGATGAATTGGCTGATATAGCCCTGATTGCCGATATCGCCGCTTATTTCCCGCTTGAAACCGACAAAAACCACCTTATTGCAGGCAGTATGCCGATGAGCGAGGCTGTGATTTCCCCGCGCGAAGCTTTCTTCGGTGATAAGATTAAGATGCCGCTTAAAAACGCCGTCGGAATGGTGGCAGGCGAAAATATTTACATCTATCCGCCTGGGGTGCCTATCGTCGCACTTGGTGAAAAAATAGACGAAAAATCTCTTGAATATTTAACCGAAATACGATATAATATAGATAAGGAAATATCGGTTGTAAAATAATGCCGCAAGCAGCGCGATATGTTTGCTTTGCAAACGTTAATGTGTGATAAATCACATTTTATAATTGCTTACCCTCTCCGTCAGTTCTCTGAACTGCCACCTCTCCCTGACACAGGGCGAGGCATTATTCAAAGCTTATTCAACCATTCATATATAACTTTACAAAGGAGGTACTGTTATGAAAATGAAGATGATCATTGCTATCGTCAATTCTGACGATGCAGGCGTAGTTAATCAGAGCCTCATCAAAAACGGCTTCCGCATCACAAAGCTTCCTACTCAGGGTGGTTTCCTGAGAGCAGGCAACACAACATTCCTTATCGGCGTTGAAGAAGAAAAGGTTCAGGAAGCTATCGACATCATCCATGAACATTCCAAGAGCCGCAAGCAGATTATTCCTACAACTGCCGAAATGGGCATCAACTTCTTCCCTGCAATCCCTGTTGAAGTTATGGTGGGCGGCGCAACTATCTTCGTACTGGACGTAGACCGTTTTGAAAAAGTATAATATCGACCATAAAACCTTCCCCCATTCCGCCATTATCGAAGGCGGAAGCAGGGAAAGCCGCAAGGAAGCGGCATTTGAAACTGCAACTAAACTTTTCTGTATTACAGGTGTCGGCTGCGGCACCTGTAATCAGTGTGTAAAAATAAAGGCAGGGTCTCACCCTGACTTTTTCTATATTGACGAGGACTCCCTCAAGGTCGATATGGCGCGAAGCATCATCAAGAATGCCTACACCAAGCCGAGTGAGGCTGACTTCAAGTTTTTCATCATCGACAACGCTGACAATATGCGTGTCGAAGCTCAGAATGCCTTGCTCAAGGCTATCGAGGAGCCGCAGAATGCCTATTTTGTCTTTCTGTGCGAAAGCCACAGGTCGCTGCTCCAGACTATCAACTCCCGCTGTCAGGTTTTCGCTCTGCCGAGCGAGGGCGACAGCATTGCAAGCAAGCAGGTCGCCGATATGGCTTCCTCCTTTGCCCCTGCGTTTGCAGGCGAGCTTGCTTTGTGCGAGTTTTTCGTAAAGGCAGGCGAGCTGCCGAGGAATATTTTCCCCGATTTTATTTTCATGTGCAAACAGGAAACATATAAGCTGATACTCTCACAGCCACACAAGAGAGGCCAGTTTTTAATGATATATGACTACTTCGACAAGTTGCTCGAGCAGCTTGTATACAATCCCAACCTTTTCTCGCTGACACTGAGCGCGGCGGCTGAAATATGGGAAATCTACAATAAGGATATATAAAAATGACAGAAATTATCGGTATAAGATTTAAAAAAGTGGGCAAGATATATTATTTTGACCCAAACGGCGTTCAGGCTGAAAAAGGTCAGCACGCCATCGTTGAAACGGCTCGCGGCATTGAATGCGGCGAGATCGTCATTGCAAACAAGCAGGTCGACGACGATAAGATCGTAAAGCCTCTCAAGAGCCTTATCAGAATTGCAACAAAGGAAGATATGGCGACAGTTGCCCAGAATATCGCTCTCGAAGACCAGGCGCTTAAAATCTGCGCCGAAAAGGTCAAAAATCACAAGCTTGACATGAAGCTTGTTGCCGCCGAATACACATTCGACCGCGGCAAGGTGCTTTTCTACTTTACTTCTGACGGCAGAGTTGACTTCCGTGAGCTTGTAAAGGACCTTGCAAGCGTTTTCCGCACAAGAATCGAGCTTCGCCAGATCGGTGTGCGTGACGAGGCAAAGATGGTTGGCGGTCTCGGTGTCTGCGGCAATCCTCTTTGCTGCTCTACTTTCCTTGACGATTTCCAGTCGGTTTCGATAAATATGGCAAAGGAGCAGGGTCTTTCCCTCAATCCTACAAAGATTTCCGGTACATGCGGCAGACTTATGTGCTGTCTCAAGTATGAAAATGAGGCTTATCAGGAGCTTACACGCAATACACCGCCTGTCGATTCCATCGTTGAAACTCCTGACGGCAGAGGTGTTGTAACTTCCATCAATCTTCTCCGCGGCAAGTGTACTGTCCGCCTTGATTCCGCACCTGATTCCCTCGAAGTTTACAACCGCGAGGATTTAAAGGTGCTCCGCACACCTAAGGAGCGTCATTCGATGACTCAGGAAGAAAAGGCAAATGCAAAAGAGCTGAGAAAGCTCATGGACAAGTAGGTGCCCTATGCTCCACATTGTTCTTCACGAGCCTGAAATACCGCAAAACACAGGCAATATCGCCCGCACATGCGCTGCAACAGGGGCGAAATTACATATTATCAAGCCTATTCCTTTTGAGATTTCCGACCGTACGGTAAAGCGCGCAGGGCTTGACTACTGGCCTCTTGTCGACATCACCATCTATGAAAATCTCCAGGAGTTTTACGATAAAAATCCGGGCGCTGTCATCTGGATGGCATCGACAAAGGCAAAGCAGTTCCACTACGATGTAAAATACAACGACGGCGATTATATCATGTTCGGCAAGGAGACAAAGGGCTTGCCTGAGGATATGATTTTCGGCGATATCGACCACGCTGTGCGCATTCCGATGAGAAAAGAGGCGCGAAGCCTTAACCTTTCCAATTCGGTGGCTGTCGTGCTGTATGAGGCGATAAGACAGCTTGATTTGCAGTTGTAATTGAATACTATTGAAAGCTCTCCGCATCCCCCTCACCAGCCTCCCCTTGTGAGGGGAGGGGGACCATTCGAAGAATGGTGGAGGGGTAGTAAATGAAGCATATAAGCTCTCCGTATCGGGGAGCTTTTTTTAGTACGTACGAGCAATGCCCGCCCCTACGCCCCTGCAATGTCATTCTGAACGAAGTGAAGAATCTCCTCCCCTGATATCAGAAGTTGAAAGTTGATAGTGGACAGTTGACAGTTTCGGTGTCTCCGACGGATTGAATAAGTTTCTCTCCTTCCACCACTTCGTGGTCCCCCTCCCTCGTCAGAGGGAGGCGAGGAGATTGTGCGTTCTTTTCATCTCAAATTTTATCTTACATTTTCCGTAAAATTTCTGCATTTTTCGGCGTTTTTCAAAAAATATCTGCAAATGTTCAAATAATCCTATAAAATCACTGTAAATTATTTGTTTTTTGTATTGCATTATTTTGTTTTTTGGCATATAATAAAGGTGTATAGCGCTTATATAATATTGCGCATACCAAAATATTTAATTTTTGTGGGTGAGTTATGAATTACAACAAAAAATCAGTAACAGATGTTGACGTAAACGGCAAGAGAGTTCTTATCCGCTGCGAGCTCAATGCTCCACAGGACGAACACGGCAATGTCACAGACGCAACACGCATTGTAACAGCTGTACCAACTGTAAAGTATCTTGCTGAAAATGGTGCAAAAGTCATCATTATTACTCATCTTGGCCGTCCAAAGGGCAAGGTTGTTCCATCACTTACCGTTGCTCCTATAGCAAAGGAAATGGAAAAATATCTCGGCAGACCAATCAAGTATGTTCCTGACATCGTCGGAGAACAGGCTAAGAAGGCAGTTGCCGAACTCAAAGATGGCGAAGTTATGATGCTTGAAAACATCCGCTTTGACCCTCGTGAAGAAAAGTGTGAGCCTGAGCTTTCTGAAGCTCTCGCACAGTTTGCTGACATCTTCGTAAACGAAGCTTTCGGCACAGCTCACAGAGCGCACTGCTCGACAGCAGGTGTTGCCAACTATCTTCCTGGTTATGCAGGCTTCCTTATGGAAGCTGAGCTCGATGCTTTCGGCAAGGCTCTCACAGATCCTAAGCGTCCATTCGTTGGTATCTTAGGCGGCAGCAAGGTTTCTGATAAGATCATGGCTATCGAAAACCTTCTCACAGTATGTGACTCCATCATCATCGGCGGCGCTATGGCTTACACATTTGCAAAGGCAAAGTGGGGCGATATCGGCGATTCCAGATATGAAGAAGACAAGATCGAATACGCACGCCAGATTCTCGAGCGCGCTCAGAAGCTTCATGTGCCTTTCTATCTCCCTATCGACCATGTCTGCGCTGACAAGTTTGCACCTGATGCTGATTACATATATGTAGACGGCGACCATATCCCGGAAGGCCGTATGGCTCTCGATATCGGTCCTAAGACTGTAGGTCTTTATACAGACGTTATCAACAAGGCTAAGACAATCGTCTGGAACGGTCCTATGGGCGTATTTGAATTTGACGAATTCTCTAAGGGCACAACTGCTGTTGCTCAGGCTCTCGCTGAAAACCCAGGCCTCACAATCGTTGGCGGCGGCGACTCCACAGCTGCTATCAAGAAGGCAGGCGTTGAAGATAAGATCACACACATCTCTACAGGCGGCGGTGCTTCCCTCAAACTCTTGGAAGGAGCTAAGCTTCCGGGTATGGCATGCCTGCTCGACAAGTAATAAATCATGGACAAGAGATACAGAAAAGCAATTATCGCCGGCAACTGGAAAATGAACGGCGACAACACTTCGCTCAAGACATTTTTCAAGGAAGTCAAACAGAGCAAAACCCCAAAAAACATCACTAAAAACATCCTCTGCGTGCCTGCAACACTTATAACTGCGGCTCAGGGCTTGAGCAAGTCCTCCAAGTTCTCTGTCGGCACACAGAATATGCATTTCGAGCAGAGCGGCGCTTACACAGGCGAGCTTTCGGCTTCCATGATTATGGAGGCAGGTGCGGAATATGTCATCATCGGCCATTCCGAACGCAGAAAGTTCTTCGGTGAGACAGACGAGATCGTGGCTAAAAAGACAACTGCGGCTGTTCTCAGTGGGCTCAAGCCTATCATCTGTGTCGGCGAAACAAACTGCCAGAGAAACTTCGGCGTAACTTTAGAAGTTATCCGCAGACAGATCAAGATCGCACTGAGCAGCATCGACGCTGTTCAGCTCAAGAAGATTGTCATCGCTTACGAGCCTGTATGGGCAATAGGCACAGGCAGAACTGCAACTCCTGAACAGGCTCAGGAAGTCTGCAAGGAGATCAGAGCTTGTCTCCGTGAAATGTACGGCGCAAAGTCTGCCCGCGCAGTAAGCATTCTCTATGGCGGCTCTCTCAATGCAAACAATGCCCGTGAGATTTTTGAGCAGTATGACATCGACGGCGCTCTCGTCGGCGGCGCATCTCTCAAGGCTCAGGATTTCCTCAAGATCATCGAAATCGGCGCGGAAATCATCGGGAAGTAAATAGTTGCCTTCGGCAGCGATATGTGCTGACGCACAAACTTCGGGAGGGCACAGAGACCCTCCCCTACAGTATTTCTTTTATGGACTATCTGTAGGGGCGGCGGTTCCATCCCCGCCCGTTATCAACCCCTTTAACTCTACACAAGGAGTAAAACGAATTAAATGAAAAAACCACTTGTATTAGTAATTCTCGATGGCTATGGTGTGGGCGAATGCTGCTCCCGCAATGCCATTTCAAATGCCAATACACCATTCATGGACAAGCTCATGGCAGAGTTTCCAAACTCCTGCCTCAAGTGCTCCGGCTTAGACGTAGGTCTTCCTGACGGACAGATGGGCAACAGCGAAGTGGGCCACACAAACATGGGCGCAGGCCGCGTTGTTTATCAGGAGCTTTCCAGAATCACAAAGGACATCAAGGACGGCACATTCTTCAAGAATGAGGAGCTCCTTAACGCTATCGCCCATGTCAAAAAGACAGGCGGCAAGCTCCATCTCTGGGGTCTTGTTTCCGATGGCGGTGTCCACTCCCACTTCACACATCTTTTAGCACTCATCGACCTCTGCAAGAAGGAGGGCGTCTCCCCATTCGTTCACTGCTTCACAGACGGACGTGACGTTTCCCCAACATCTGCAAAGGGCTTTATCGGTGACCTGCAGAACTATATGAACGAGCAGGCTTGCGGCACAGTTGCTACTGTCATGGGCAGATTCTATGCTATGGACAGAGATAAGCGCTGGGAGCGTCTTCAGCTCGCTTATGACGCTATCACAAAGATGGAAGGCGAAAAGACAGACGACTTTATTCTTTCCATTGAAAAGAGCTACGAAGAAGGCGTAACAGATGAATTCCTCAAGCCAATGGTAAATCCAGGCTACACAGGTCTTAATTCTGACGACGCAGTTATCTTCTTCAACTTCCGTCCTGACAGAGCAAGAGAAATCACAGCAGCTTTCACAGAGGACGAATGCGGCCTTAACCGCGACAGCGTTATCAAGCCTTACTACGTCTGCTTCACACAGTATGACGAAAGCTTCAAGAATGTTCATATTGCATTCAAGCCAACACAGCTTACAAATATTTTCGGCGAATACATTTCCAAGTGCGGCCTCAAGCAGCTCAGAATTGCTGAAACTGAAAAGTATGCCCATGTGACATTCTTCTTCAACGGCGGCGAAGAAAAGACATTTGACGGCGAAAAGCGTGTATTGATTCCTTCTCCAAAGGTCAAGACATACGACGAAAAGCCTGAAATGAGCGCATTTGAAGTTGCTGAAGCTGCTGTAAAGGAAATCAAGTCGGGCGAGCACGATGTCATCATCCTCAACTTTGCAAACTGCGATATGGTCGGCCACACAGGCTGCTTTGAAGCTGCAGTAAATGCTGTTGAAGCTGTAGACAAATGCTCCGAAATGGTGTATAATAGTGTGGTTGAGATGGGCGGTCTCTGCCTCTTTACAGCCGACCACGGCAATGCCGATGTCATGGCTAACGAAGACGGCACACCTTTCACAGCGCACACAACAAATGTCGTTCCTCTCGTTGTCTGCGACAAGGACATCAAGGTCAAGTGCGGCAGACTTTGTGACCTTGCTCCTACAATGCTGGAGCTTTTAGGTCTCGACAAGCCTGAGGAAATGACAGGCGAAAGCCTTATTGTGAAGTAAGATATTTATTTTGCGGGAGCAGTAAACAGCTCCCCTGCAATAGACTCAATGTGCCTGCGGCGCATTATATAAATGACCTTCGGTCTGCGGGAGGGCACAGAGACCCTCCCCTACAGTATTTCCTTTATGGATTATTGTAGGGGCGGCGGTTCCATCCCCACCCGCTCAATCAAATAAAGTTAATCAACAACTAACATACAAGGAGAAATCAAGCAAAATGAAAAGATATGCTGAAATCGTAGATGTTCTCGCACGTGAGATCATGGACTCCCGCGGAAACCCAACTGTTGAAGTTGAAGTTTACGTAAACGACGGCACAGACAATTATGTTGGCCGCGCTGCTGTTCCATCCGGCGCATCTACAGGTGTTCACGAAGCTTGCGAACTTCGTGACGGTGACAAGTCCCGCTACATGGGCAAGGGCGTTCTCAAGGCAGTTGAATCTGTAAACACAGAAATCGCTGACGCTGTTATCGGCCTCAACGCTCTCGACCAGATCGAAATCGACAACGCAATGATCGCTCTCGACGGCACAGAAAACAAGAGCCGTCTCGGCGCTAACGCTATCCTCGGCGTTTCTCTCGCAACAGCACGCGCTGCTGCTGAATGCCTCGGTATGCCTCTCTACACATACATCGGCGGCTGCAACGCTCACACACTCCCAGTTCCAATGATGAACATCCTCAACGGCGGCGCACACGCTTCCAACAATGTTGACATTCAGGAATTCATGGTTATGCCTGTTGGCGCTCCAACATTCCGCGAAGCTCTCAGATGGTGTGCAGAAGTATTCCACACACTCAAGAAGATCCTCAACGGTCAGGGCCTTGCTACATCCGTTGGTGACGAAGGCGGCTTTGCTCCTAACCTCAAGAAGGACGAAGATGCTCTCAAGGTTATCGTAGAAGCTATCGAAAAGGCAGGCTTCAAGCCAGGCGAAGACTTCCGTATCGCTATCGACGCAGCTACATCCGAATGGTTTGTAAACGAAGACGGCGGCTACTATCTCCTTCCAAAGGCTAAGAAGAAGATGACACGCGCTCAGATGGTAAGAATGTGGAAGGATTTCGCAAACAAGTATCCTATCATCTCCCTCGAAGACGGTATGGCAGAAGACGATTTCGAAGGCTGGGCACTCCTCACTAAGGAACTCGGCAAGAAGATCCAGCTCGTTGGCGACGACCTCTTTGTTACAAACACAAAGCGTCTCTCCGACGGTATCGATATGAAGATCGGTAACTCCATCCTCATCAAGGTTAACCAGATTGGTACTCTCACAGAAACACTCAACGCTATCCAGATGGCTAACCGCGCTGGCTACACAGCAGTTGTTTCCCACCGTTCCGGCGAAACAGAAGACACAACAATCGCTGACATCGCTGTTGCTCTCAACGCTGGTCAGATCAAGACAGGCGCACCAAGCCGCTCCGACCGTGTTGCTAAGTACAACCAGCTCCTCAGAATCGAAGACGAGCTCGAAAACACAGCTTACTACCCAGGTATCAACGCTTGGTTCAACCTTAAGTAATTTAAGTTTCATCATATACGGGCAGTCCCATAAAGGCTGCCCGTATTAACTTAAACTTTACCGTTTGAGCTATATTTTTACAGGAAGTATAAAGATATACCTGAAATGGCAAAAATAAATGAATTGCACATAACGTGCATGAATTGGCTAATGCCATGAATTGCCTCCGGCATGAATTATTCCTGCGAAACATTACAGTGTGACAAAGTCACATTTAACAAGGCGGGCTTCGCCCTTGCGGAATGTCGAGGACGCCATTCCCTACAAAATACTATGTCATCCTGAACGAATGTGAAGGATCTTTCCTTATTTTATTGTACTGCTATTTTATTTCACAAAACAATTCCGAATCAAATTAACCCAAATCGAAGGAACAGGAGAGTAAAAATGAAAATAGGATTCGACACCGACATATACCTGCAGAAGCAGGCAAAGCACATCGAAGAACGCATTGAACAGTTTGGCGGCAAGCTCTATCTTGAGTTTGGCGGCAAGCTCTTTGACGACTACCACGCTTCCCGCGTGCTTCCGGGTTTTGCGCCTGACGCAAAGATGCAGATGCTCAAGAAGCTGGCTGACAAGGCTGAAGTTGTCATTGTTCTCAACGCTGACGACATCGAAGAAGGCAAGATAAGAGGCGACCTCGGCATCACTTATGACCAGGAAACTCTCCGCCTTATCGACGCTTTCAGAGAGCTTGAAGTCTATGTCGGCTCGGTCTGCATCACCTGCTTCAGAGATCAGCCTGCCGCTCTCGCTTTCAAGAACAAGCTTATAAGCCTCGGCGTTCCTGTATTCCTCCACTATCCTATCAAGGGTTATCCTTCCGATATCGACCATGTCATCTCCGATGAAGGCTACGGCAAGAATGAATACATCGAAACAACACGTCCTCTCGTTGTTGTGACAGCTCCTGGTCCTGGCTCGGGCAAGATGGCAACCTGCCTTTCCCAGCTCTATCATGAGCACAAGAGAGGCACAAACGCAGGCTATGTGAAGTATGAGACCTTCCCTGTATGGAATCTTCCGCTCAAGCACCCTGTAAACCTTGCTTACGAAGCAGCTACTGCAAACCTCAACGATGTCAATATGATCGACCCTTACCATCTTGAAGCTTACGGCGAAATCGCTGTCAACTACAACCGCGATGTTGAGGTATTCCCTGTTCTTTCGGCTATGTTTGAAAAGCTGATGAACTCCAACCCTTACAAGTCCCCGACAGATATGGGTGTCAACATGGCAGGCTTCGGCATTATCGACGATGAAGCTGTCAGAGAGGCTGCAAATGCTGAAATCATCCGCCGTTACTATCAGGCTCTTGCCGGTGTAAAGACAGGTATTTATACAGAAGAATGTATCGAAAAGATCGAGCTTCTTATGAAGCAGGCGAAAATCTCCATCGAGGACCGCCCTGTTATAAAGAAGGCTCTCGATAAGGCTGAAGAAACAGGCGCACCTGCCGTTTCCATCCAGCTCAACGACGGCACACTCATCACAGGCAAGACTTCTCCGCTTCTCGGCTCCTGCTCTGCCGCTCTTCTCAACGCTATCAAGCATCACGCAGGTCTTGCAAAGGAAGTTCTGCTCATCTCTCCTGATGTTATCGAGCCTGTTCAGCGCCTCAAAATCAACGTTATGGGCAACAGAAACCCTCGACTCCATGCCGATGAAACTCTCATCGCCCTCTGCATAAGCGCCGAAAGCGACCCTGTTGCAAAGCTGGCTTATGAACAGCTTGAAAAGCTCAAGGGTGCTGAAGCTCATTCGACAGTTATGTTGGCTCAGGTCGACCTTGATGTTTACAGAAAGCTGGGCATCAACCTCACCTGCGAGCCAAAATATCAGGGCAAGAAATTGTATCATAAGAAGTAAAAATGTAAAGGCACTCACAATGAGTGCCTTTTTGATAAGGAGAACGCATGGAGCTTCCGAAAAGAAAAAATCCGCGGCTCAGTCAGTTTGATTATTCCTCACCGGGTGCATATTTTGTGACGATTTGTACTAAGGATATGAAGCAGTTTTTAGGAAACATAACCGTAGGGCGGGGGCTTGCTCTCGCCGAAAATAATCTTTCTATTTACGGCAAAATTGCTGATGAACAGATAAACTTGCTTGAAACACGATATAGATCCGTAAAAATTGACAAATATGTTGTAATGCCCAATCATGTACACGCGATAATATCACTTGGCACGGCGGGAGCAAGCCCCCGCCCTACAATATCGGACGTAATATGCACATTCAAGTCTATAACCACCATAAAATGCAGAAAAGCCGGCTTGAAAGACAAATATTTATTTCAGCGGTCGTTCCACGACCATATAATCCGCGGCGAGCGTGATTACCGCAAAATATGGGAATATATAGATACCAATGTTATCCGCTGGCAAAATGACTGCTTTTATACAGAATAAAACACAAAAAGACCACTCGTATGAGTGGTCTTTTATATTATTCGCTTTTTATGACTAAATCTATATAATGCCTTGGGTTTTCCACATTTTCGGCATAGCGCAGGTCTTTATTCATAGCCGAAACATAGGTGTGCTGCAGTATCGGAATCCATACGGAATCGTGCATGACAAGCTTCTGCAGCTCTTTATACAGCGGCTCGCGCATTTCCCAGTCGAGAGTTTCTCTCGCCCTTTCGATTATCTGGTCGACAGTTACATTGCTGTAGTGCATTCTGTTGCCGCCCTTTGAGTGGAAGTTTGTCGTCACCGTCAGGTCATGATTGGAGCCTTCGCTCCAGCTCATTATAAAGGCATCGTGCTTGTCATCTTCAAGATACTGAAGAAAAGAGGAAAACTCCATCTGGCTTATCGTGATATTTACGCCGATTTTTTTGTAATCATCCTGCAAAATCTGAGCCATACGGCTTCTGTCGTCGGACGAAAGGACGATTTCCATATCAAAACCATCGGGATATCCCGAGGCTGTCAGAGTTTTGCGTGCCCTTTCGATATCAAATGGATAAAG
>SVKW01000007.1 GCA_015068285.1 Oscillospiraceae bacterium
AATTGCCATTTACGGTGCAATTATTGCTGCGGCTCTTGTAATTGTGATTTATTCCAAAATCAAAAAAGTGGATATGCTTTCCTTGCTTGACCTCGGTGCTATCAGCCTTCTTATTGGTCAGAGTATAGGAAGATGGGGCAATTTCTTCAATGCAGAAGCTTATGGCACAACAACCGATCTTCCATGGGGCATGGTTATCAGAAAGTCCATTCAGACAACAGGTGCTGCTGTTCATCCTACATTCCTTTATGAGTCTCTCTGGAATGCCATTGGTTTCATTATCCTTCACAACTATTCGAAGAAGAGAAAGTTCAAAGGCGAAATGACTCTTCTTTACATTGCATGGTATGGTCTGGGCAGAGCGTTTATTGAGGGCCTCAGAATTGACAGCCTTATGATAGGAAACACAAACATCAGAGTTTCGCAGGTTCTTGCTGCCGTTACATGTGCACTTGCAGTTGTAGCCCTTCTTTATCTCTACAAGACAAAAAAGGGTATTCCTGCTTTTGCCGTTGAAGGCATTGTAAACGTGGAGGAAATTGAAAATTCTGAATCTGCAGAAGAAAATGCAACCGAAGAAACAGCTGAAGTTATTTGTGAAACAGAAGAGGCTGAAGAAGAAACTGAAGAAGAAACTGAAACGGAAGTTCAGCCGTAATATTTTCTTTTGAAAGCTATGTAATTTTACATAATATGCTTTTCTGTTGGTGAGTTATCTGGTATATAACAATAAAAGTGGGATTTTCGGTCCCACTTTTTATTTTATTGTAAAAATATTAATTTTTTAATAAATATAACTTGTTTAATTCACGAAAATTTGTTATAATTTAACTATTATAAGTATAATAGGTGGGACTATGAAAAATAAGAAATGGGAACTACGTTCCTGCAATTTTAAAAATGATCCTGCCGGTTGCAATCTTTTGAATCTTGCACAAATAGTTTTGCTTGCAAGAGGAATGAAGAATAGAGAACAAGTTATGGAATTTCTCAGAACAGATCTTTCCATGCTTTTGGATCCTTTTTTAATACCCGATATGGACAAAGCCGTATGTGAGATTGAAGATGCACTGGCGAATAATAAAAAAATAGCCGTATATGGTGACTATGATGTTGATGGTGTTACGGCAACATGCGCTATAGTTAAATATCTTGAAAGTCAGAATGCCCGTTACGAATATTATATTCCGGATAGAATCAGCGAAGGATATGGTCTGAATATGCAGGCTATAGATACTCTTCGGAATAATGGGGTTGATCTCCTTGTAACAGTTGACTCAGGTATTACTGCTATTGAAGAAACTGCGTATGCAAGAAGTCTCGGTATGCATGTGGTAATTACCGATCACCACGAATGCAAGGAAGAATTGCCGGATGCTGAGGCAGTTGTAAATCCAAGAAGACTTGACAGCAATTATCCGTTTAAAGAGCTTGCGGGTGTAGGCGTTGCGTTTAAACTTTTGTGCGCCCTTGAAAGAGATAATAAGACTATCGAAGAAATGATGATGCTTTATGGTGACATTGTTGCGATTGGTACAATTGCCGATGTCATGCCGCTTGTTTCGGAAAACAGAGCTATCGTCGCAAATGGTCTTAAGCTTCTCGAAAAGACAAAAAACAAAGGGCTTTATGCTCTTATGAAAAAGCTCAATATATATGGAAAAACCATAACTGCATCAAATGTAAGCTTCATGATGGCGCCGAGAATCAATGCCGCAGGTCGTCTCGGCGGAGCTGCAACTTCAGCAAGAATGCTCCTTACAGATGATGAAAGAGAAGCGGCAGAACTTGCTGATTTGCTGTGCGATATGAACGCCCAGCGTCAGGAAGCTGAAAATGATATTTATAAAGAAATTACGGCTCGTATGGAGTCTGAATTTGATAAAGAAAATGACAAAGCGATTGTGCTTTGGGGTGAAGATTGGCACAATGGCGTTATAGGTATAGTTGCATCAAGGCTTGCGGAAAAATATTCGGCGCCAACTGTTCTTATTTCGCTCGACAATGAAAGCGGTAAAGGTTCCGGACGAAGCATAAAAGGCTTCAATCTTTATCAGGCTCTCGAGAAGAACAGCGAATTTCTCGAAAAGTACGGCGGACATGAAATGGCAGTTGGCCTTACCATAGCCAAAGATAAACTCTATGAATTCAGGCGAGCCTTGAATGAATATTGCATACAGGTGATAAACGAGGAGGATATCGTTCCTACAATCATCGTCGATTGTGAAATTACACCTGAAATGCTTTCTATGTCACAGGTTAAAAGTCTTGAAACGCTCGAACCTTTTGGCATGGAAAATCCTCAGCCTATCTTTGTAATCAGAAATATGAGGATACAAGAGCTTACACCTATCGGAAAGGATAAGCATGTAAAGCTGAAGGTCGAACGAGATGGAAAAGAATTCTATGCTCTCGGATTCGGTTTGCCTACTATTGGGTGTCAGTTTACAGAGGGAGATACTGTCGATATAGTCTGCTCGGCAGATATCAATGAATTCCGAGGCAACCGTTCAGTGCAGCTTGTTATCAAGGATATAAAGTTTTCGGAATCAGAACTTATCACAGACAGAAAATATATGAATATTTATAATGGTTATATCAGCAATAAGATTGCATCGCCAAATGATGCAAAGCTGATGTTGCCGACACGTGACGATGTCGTTTCTGTATTCAGACATCTCAAATGCAAAATAGTTAAGGCTGAAATAGATATTTCGGTAAGATACAGAAAAGTCAGATATGAGGCAAAAAACAATATGAATCTTGCTAAATTCCTGATATGCCTTGACATGATGCAGGAATTCGGCATACTTTCGTATGAATTGAGCGGAAATATGGCTAAAATACAGATGAATGATATTGCAGGTAAAGTGGATTTGAATAAATCTCTTATTCTGCAGGATCTTTGCAGACTCAGCAAGGGGAAATAGAGGTGAAAGGTTATGACTGAAAAGCCAAAGATGCAAACTGCTGAAGAATTATTTGATATACTTATAAAAAATGTTTCAGAAGAAGATAAGCCTGAAGTTACAAGAGCCTATGAATATGCCCGCAAAGCGCATAAGGGTCAGTTCAGAAAAAGCGGTGAGGAATATATCACTCATCCTCTTCATGTGGCTATAATCCTTTCGGAAATAGGGCTCGACAGAACGTCTATGGTGGCAGCCCTTCTTCACGACTGCGTAGAAGATACTGATGTTACATCTGAAGCTGTTGAGGCGGAATTCGGTTCTGACGTAGTTCGTCTTGTAGACGGCGTTACAAAGCTCGGTAAGATCGTTTACGACAGCAAAGAAGAAGCTCAGATGGAAGACCTGCGCCGTATGTTTATTGCAATGGCGAAGGATATCCGCGTTATCATTATCAAGCTTTGCGACCGACTTCACAATATGCGCACAAGTATGTTCTGGTCTGAACGAAAGCAGGTTGAAAAATCTCTCGAAACAATGGAAATATATGCTCCGCTGGCCAACCGTCTCGGTATGCAGAATATGAAGTGGGAGCTTGAAGACCTGTCACTCAAGATTCTCGACCCTATCGGATATAATGAAATTATGTCCTATATTTCCGATAAAGAGCAGACACTTGAAGTATTTTTGGAAGGTGTTCAGCAAAACATAGGCGAAAAGCTTCGAGATGCAGGCATTAAATGTGAAATCAAGGGTCGAGTAAAGCACGTTTACAGTATTTACAGAAAGCTTTACGGACAGAATCTTGACTTCTCTGAGGTTTATGATATCTGCGCTATGCGCGTTATCGTGGATGATTTGTCTGACTGCTATAATGTTCTCGGCTATGTACATGATATTTACAAGCCTGTTCCAGGCAGATTCAAGGACTATATCAGTACACCAAAGCCTAATGGATATCAGTCGCTCCATACAGTAGTTATCGGTCGCGAGGGTATTCCGTTTGAAATCCAGATCAGAACAAAAGCTATGCATGAAATGGCTGAATATGGTGTTGCGGCTCATTGGAAATACAAAGATGGTCTGCACGGCAGACAGAACGAAGAAACATTCGCCTGGATCAGACAGCTTCTTGAAAACCAGCAGGAAACAGAGGCTCAGGAGTTCGTTACAAATATCAAGCAGGACCTCTTTGTTGACGAGGTATTCGTATTTACACCAAAGGGTGACGTTATCAATCTTCCAAGCGGCTCCACACCTATCGACTTTGCCTATGAAATTCACTCGGCTGTCGGTAACAAGATGGTTGGCGCAAAGGTCAATAACCGCATTGTAAGCCTTGATTATGAGCTTCAGAACGGCGATATTGTTCAGATTACAACTTCCAAGGAAGTTGGCGGTCCTAAGCGTGACTGGCTTAAAATAGCCAAAACAAACACTGCAAGAACAAAGATGAAGCAGTGGTTTAAGAAAGAGTGCCACGAAGAAAATGTCGAACGCGGTAAAACTGACCTTGACAGAGAGCTTCGTATCAATTTCCTTTATACAGATTTCTATAATGAAGCAAATAATAAGGTTATTCTTCAGAAGTTCAATATAAACTCTATGGAAGAGCTTTATGCTTCTATCGGCTACGGCGGTACTCCGCTCAGTAAGGCACTTAATAAGATTAAAGAAGAAATCAATAAGATCAACAAAGCAAAGGAACTCGAAAATCCGAACAGACAGATCGCTCCTAAAAAGGGTGTATCCAGTAGTGGTGTTTATGTTGATGGTATTGATAACTGCCTTATCAAGTTTGCAAAATGCTGTTCGCCAATCCCGGGCGATGAGATTATTGGCTTTATTTCACGAACACAGGGCGTTTCTATCCACAGAAAGAGCTGTGATAATGTAAGAAAATCCCTTGAAAACCCAGAGGAAGCCGGCAAATGGATCAAAGTTTCGTGGCAGAACAGCACCAAGAACAGATACAGTACAGATATTAAGATTGAAACCAAAACAAGAATCGGCGTATATGTTGAAGTTCTTAATATTTTTGCAAATATGAAAATAAATGTAAGTAAGATGAACGTCCGTGATGAAATTGATGGCCATAGTATTTTCTATCTTACCGTAGATGTAACCGGCGTCGAACAGCTCGAGCTTGCTATGTCAAGAGTGAGAAAGACAAAGGGTGTTCTCGATGTTTACAGAAAGTTTGGAGATGCAGAAGAATAATGAGAGCAGTAGTTACCAGAGTCAGCAGAGCTGACATAACAATAAATGGTGAAAAAGGCGGAAGCATTGGCAAAGGACTTTTAGTCCTTCTGGGTATCAACCACAATGATACAGAAAAAGAATGCAAGTATCTGGCTGAAAAATGTGTTGGCTTGAGAATCTTCGAAGATGAAAACGGAAAGATGAACAAGGAGCTTAAGGATTTTGGCGGTGAAATTATGCTTGTAAGTAATTTTACACTTTACGCCGATTGTTCCCATGGTAAAAGACCAAGCTTTATCAATGCAGCAAGACCTGAACAGGCAATTCCGCTTTATGAAAAATTCAAAGGTTTTCTCAAAGACAGCGGCATAAACTTGGTGACAGGCGAATTTGGCGCAGATATGCAGATCGATCATGTAAATGATGGGCCTGTAACTATTATTATGGACACCGATGAAATGCAGAGGAGTAAGAAAAATGGTAATTAATGTCCTTACAGTAGGTATGTTGATGACAAATTGCTATATTGCAATGGATGAAAAGACAAAGGAAGCCATTGTTATTGATCCAGGCGCAAGAGCAGAAAAAATTATCGCTGCAATCAAAGAAATGGAGGCAAATGTAAAGTATATTGTCTTTACACATGCACACTATGACCATATTATGGCAGCACATGAAGTCCTTGAAGCAACAGGTGCTAAAATTGCCATCCATAAAGATGATGCATACCTTCTCAAAAAAGATGAAGTAACTAAATTTGGCAGATATACTACCGCAAAATATGTTGAAGTAACTCCTGATGTTCTTCTTGAAGATGGCGACAAATTGGAAGTGGGAGAACTTACTTTTGATATACTCAATACTCCAGGGCACAGCAACGGATGTATCTGCCTTGTGTGTGAAGATGTGATTTTCTCCGGAGATACACTTTTCAAAGGCACTTGCGGTCGTTGTGACCTTGTGAACGGCGATTTGGATAAGATGTATGTAAGTCTTAAAAAAATTGCTGACCTTGAAGGGGACTATCGTGTTCTCCCTGGGCATGAAAGTCCTACAACTCTCGAATATGAGAGACATTATAATGAATATATGATGGATGCGATGAAACGATGAAATATTATCTTGTTGGACATGACAGAAATACAGCTGTGCAGGATACCCTTATCTCGTTGATGCCGGAAGAACAGCACATCAGAGTCTTTGATGACCTCGAAGATGATACAATGACTGTTGAGGTAAAGAGAAACGGCAGATTTATAACAACATACTGCACACTTAAGCGAGGCGGAAAGGTTTATACTTCCAAAAAGCGCACAACGGCAAAGACAATTTCTGATGAAGATATCAGATGGGATCTTACACGCTCTGTTAAAACTGCCGTATATAAGTGCGTACTTCAGCTTTTGCCACACAAACCGGTTTGGGGCTCCCAGACAGGTGTAAAACCTGCAAAAATCATCAGATTTGACCTTCAGAACGGTATGAGCGACGCAGAAGCCGATGAAGTTCTTAAAAAAAGATATTTTATCTCTAAAGAAAAGCGAGATCTTTGCATCAGATGTGCCAAGGTTTCAAATGCTTGTGAGGCTCAGCTTGCACCAAATGAGATACAGATTTATATTGGTATTGCATTTTGTCCTGCAAAATGTTCTTATTGCTCATTTGTCAGCAACTCTGTTCAGAAAATGGGGCATCTCGTCGAGCCTTATGTGCAGTGCTTACTGAAGGAAATCGAAGCTGTAAGCGATATGGTAAAGGCAAATAACCTTAAAATTGGCAGTATCTATATTGGCGGTGGCACACCTACTGTGTTGAATGATGACCAGTTTGAGCGTTTGCTTACAGCAGTCAATGAACATCTTTACAGAGATGATCTTCGTGAGTATTCCGTCGAGGCTGGCAGACCGGAAACAATCAACCGCAAAAAGCTTGAGCTTATGAGAGATTTTAACGTTACACGTATCAGTATAAATCCTCAGACAATGATCAACAGTGTGCTCAAGGGAGTAGGCAGAAATCATACCAAAGATGACATTATAGAAAAGTTCAATCTTGCTCGTGAGGTTGGCGATTTTGTAATCAATATGGACCTTATCGCAGGTCTTCCGGGTGATGACGAAGCGGGTCTTCTTGAAAGTGTCCGTGAGGTATGTAAGCTTGATCCTGATAATGTTACAGTTCATTCTCTTGCAAAAAAGAGAGGTGCAGCTGTTATCTATGACAACCATTATGATCTGGATGCAAAAACCCTTAACAAAGCCCATAAATACATAAGGAGTAAAGGTTATGAGCCTTACTATATTTATAGGCAGAAATACATTGCCGGCGGTCTTGAAAACACAGGATTTGCAAAGAACGGCACAATAAGCTTCTATAATGTTGCCATGATGGAAGAGCTCTGCACAGTCATTGCCATTGGTGCTGGCGGTGTAAGTAAGATTACGAATAATTACGGAATGAAGCTTGACCGCATAGCTAACCCAAAATATCCTAAGGAATATATTGACAATATTGAGTCCATTGTTAAAACAAAGCGTGAACTTATATTTAAGACAAGCGTTGAATAAAATATAACAGAAAAAGGAGAATGGTTATGGATTTTAAGAATTTGATGGAAAAAATGAAAATAACAGCTTCTCAGGCTGCTGAAGCTGCTGGTAAGGCAGCAGATGTTGCAAGCAAAAAAGCCGGCTCTGTAGTGGAAAATACAAAGCTTAATCTTCAGATTATGGATATCAACTCCGATATCGAAATCCTCTACAAGGAAATCGGCAGAAGTGTATACCTTACTCATACAGGTGTTGAAGTTGATGCTGATGAGTTGGAAAATAAGCTTATTATTATTGATGAAAAGCTTCAGCTTATCGAATCTATCAAAAATGAACTTGACGAGAAGAAAACTTCTGCAAAATGTCCAAACTGTGGTAAGGAATACAATAAGGAAGATGCATTCTGCGCCTCCTGCGGATTTGAACTTAAGTAATTTATCAACTCAAAAGGCAAGAGGAGCACTCTTGCCTTTTTGAACTTGTTTATACTGGAGGAAATCATGTATAAATATGACGATTATGTAAAAAGCGCCGACTATATCAAAACAAAAATAGGTGATTTCAAACCAGATATTCTGATGATTTTGGGCTCAGGTCTGGGATTTTTAGGCAATCTTGTTGAATCTCCTGTTTACATTGATTATAAGGATATTCCAAATTTTAAAGTGTCTACCGTTCCTGATCATATAGGAAGACTTGTTTTCGGTAAGTTATCCGGTTGCAATGTCATGGTAATGCAGGGGAGATTGCATTGTTACGAGGGATATGATGCAACAGATGTAGCATTTCCGGTTCGCGTTGCTAAGTTGCTCGGTGTTCACAGTATGCTTATCACAAATGCCAGCGGCGGAATAAATTTTGATTATAATGTCGGTGATTTTATGATAATCAGCGACCATATCAGACTTTTTGATATTCATCCGGTCAGGGGCGAAAATATAAGTGAATTTGGCGACAGATTCTTTGATATGACATATACTTACAATGAAGAATACCGTGAAATAGCCAAGTGTAAAGGCAAAGAGCTTCACCTGCCGATTAGAGAAGGTGTATACTTTTATGCTACGGGTCCTCAGTTTGAAACTCCTGCTGAAATACGCGCAATGAGAATTATGGGTGCTGATGCAGTAGGTATGTCGACAGTTCCGGAGGTAATTACTGCGAGACATTGCGGAATAAAAATACTCGGCATTTCTCTCATAACAAATCTTGCTGCCGGTATGGCTAAAAAAGAGGTTACAGCACAGGAAGTTAACGAAGAAGCAGAAAAGGCTGAAAATGGGTTCGCAAAGCTTGTTCTTTCCGTTTTGCCGGAAATGAAAGGATAGATAATTATGGATATTTTAATTTCAAATGCTAATATCCTTATGATGGATAATGATAAATATATTGAAAATGGCTATGTTGCGATTAATGACGGAAAAATCGCTTATGTAGGCGAAACAAAGCCCGAGGGTGACTTTAAAGAAGTTATCAACGGTGCAGGTCATCTTGTTATGCCCGGACTTCACAACATACATACACATCTGCCTATGTCTGCTATGCGCGGATACGCTGATGAATATGATCTTCAGAGCTGGCTTCACAAAATGGTATTCCCTGTAGAAGCAAAGCACGATGAAAAGACGGTATATCTCAGCACTTTGCTCGGCATAGCTGATTCAATTGCCCATGGTACAGTATCTGTAAAGGAGATGTACTTTAAACTTGATCAGATAGGCAAGGCCGTCTATGAAAGCGGTATAAAGGCTAATATTTCCAATGGTGCGACAGTTTTCGACAAAGCAAGCTATACGTTTGACTCTCTTAATTCGACAAATGAAACAAATCAGTTTTTGAAAACATGGCATAACTGCGATGGCGGAAGAATAAAATTGGATATGTCCATTCACGCAGAGTACACATCCTTTGATAAGGTGTGGCTCGATCACGCCGAGTTTGCAAAGTCAAATGATCTTCTCATGCATGTTCATGTTTCGGAAACTCTGAAAGAGCACATCGAATGCAAAGAACGCAACGGCGGTCTTACACCTGTTCAGGTTCTTGATAAATATCATGTCTTTGATACAAGAGCAACGGCTGCTCACTGTGTGTTTGTCGAAAAGTCTGATATGGATATATTGAGAGAAAGAGATGCTGTTATTGCTCATAACCCTATCAGCAATCTTAAACTCGGAAGTGGCATCGCACCTCTTTGTGATATGATAAATAATGGAGTTCGTGTTGGTATTGGTACTGACGGTGTCTGTTCAAACAACAGCCATGATATGTTTGAAGAAATCAAGACGGCTGTTCTTTTGCAGAAGGGAACAACCCACAATCCGGCTATTATAAGCAGCCGTAAAGGTGTTGAGCTTGCCACAATAAATGGTGCTTATGCACAGGGCAGAGAGAATGAAAGCGGCATGATAAAGGTTGGTATGGATGCGGATATCATCATGATTGACCTTAACAAACCAAATCTTTATCCTGTTCACGATATTTATTCGACCATCGTTTATTCCATGCGTGGTCTTGATGTCGTCATGAATATGGTAAAAGGTAAAATCCTTTACTATAAGAATGAGTTTAAAACCATTGATATTGAAAAAATGATGTATGAAATCAAGTCGTATGTTATGCCAAAACTTTTTGGCAAATAATATTTCGAGGTTATTGAATTGAAAAAAACTCAGAGTTTTGCAGTCGGAGCGCTTGTGCTGATGATTGCAAGCATTGTGACTAAAGTAATTGGCGCTATATTCAAAATACCCCTTACCAATCTTATTGGTGCTGACGGTATGGGTGTATTTGGTGTCGCTTATACTATTTATTCTACTTTGTTTGTGATTTCAACTGCAGGGTTGCCGATAGCTATTTCAAAAATGGTTGCCGAAGCCAATGCTGTCAGTAATCATAAAAAAATAAAAAGTATACTTAAGGTTTCACTGCTTTCGTTCTCGGTGATAGGCATTTTCGCAAGCCTTATAATGGTTGTTTTCGCAGAACCTCTCACCAGATTAGTCGGAAACACATTGGCATATTATGCAGTGCTTGCCATTGCGCCATCGCTATTCTTCGTATCGATTGTATCGATAATCAGAGGATTTTATCAGGGGCTTTCTGATATGGTGCCGACGGCTGTATCGCAGGTGCTTGAATCAGCAGGCAAGCTGGGCTTCGGTCTTTTGTTCGCATATATTTTGCAGACAAAAGGATATTCTTTTGAAATCTGTGCAGCCGGTGCAATTTTAGGCGTAACGCTTGGCACCTTAATGTCGGCGATTTATCTGTTTATTATCGTAGGCAAAAAAATTAAGGAATATAGAAATATAGATGCAGACGAGCCGTTTGTTCCGTTGGCAAAGTCCATCGTAAAAATGGCTGTTCCCGTAACTGTAGGCTCAGCTGTTCTCAGTCTGACAAATCTTATAGATATGTTCCTTGTTATGAACAGACTTCAGTCTGCGGCTGGTTTTTCTGAGATGATGGCAAACAAGCTCTACGGTGCTTACAATATGTCGGTAACTCTTTATAATCTTCCTCAGACATTTGTAGTAGCAATTTCCGTAAGTATTATTCCTGCAATTTCTGCATTCATAGCAAAAAACAACCGAGTAAAGACTGCAGAGACAATAGGTACTGCCTTTAAATTGGCATCAATGATTGCATTTCCTGCCGGAATGGGATTTCTTATCTTGTCCAAGCCAATACTCAATTTGCTTTATTATTCGAAGCCGGAGGATGTTGTCATCGCAGCACCGTTATTGTCTTATCTCGGTATTGCTGTAATGTTTATTGCCCTTGTTTCACTGTCAAATTCAGTATTGCAGGCAATAGGAAAGATAAACGTACCTGTATTCACTATGCTTATAGGCGGCCTTGTAAAAATAGCTGCAAATTATATACTTGTTGGTCAGCCTGATGTGAATATAAACGGAGCTCCTATCGGTACAATGTGCTGCTATGGCATTATTGCAATATTGAATCTCATTGTGATAAAGAAAAAATATAAGGAAGTGTCTGTAACAAAAATGTTTGCAAAAACATTTGTTTCAGCCGTTGTAATGGGGGTTTTCGCTTATTTGACGATAAATCCTGTAACATCTTTCCTCGGAGAAAAAATAGGTGTTATTGCCGTTATCGGAGGATGTGTAATTATATATTTCCTTATGCTTATTGCAATCGGAGGATTTACAAAGGAAGATATTCTTATGTTGCCTAAGGGCGAAAAAATAGCAAAAGTGTTAAAAATAAAGTGATAATACAAAGGAGAAGAAGATGGAATTTCAGAAAAAAGAAAGATATAACGTAAATGATCTTCTGAAAATAATGGAGCTTCTGAGAGCCGAAAATGGATGCCCATGGGACAGAGAGCAAACTCATGAATCAATCCGCATGAACTTCCTTGAAGAAGTTTATGAAGCTTGTGATGCTATTGATAATAAAAATGATGACAATCTCAAAGAAGAGCTTGGAGATGTACTTATGCAGGTTGTTTTCCACAGCAGAATTGCAGAAGAAGCAGGCAAGTACAACTTTGATGATGTAGCAAACGATGTTTGTCAGAAGCTTGTTTTCAGACATCCTCATGTGTTCGGTGATGTTGATGTCAACTCCAGCTCCGAAGTTCTCGATGTATGGGATCAGATGAAGCTTAAAGAAAAGAAGAGCACATCTTATACATCTGAAATGGACCGAGTACCTAAAGCACTTCCTGCACTTATGTATTCCGAAAAGATTCAGAAGAGAGCAAGAAAAGCTGGATTTGACTGGCCTGATGTTACAGGCGCTCTCGAAAAGGTTTATGAAGAAACTAAAGAAGTCGAACAGGCTATCAAGGATAATAACAAAATCGAGGAAGAAATCGGCGATCTTCTTTTTGCAGTTGTTAATGTTGCACGTTTCTGTAAGGTCGATTGCGAACAGGCGCTTTATAATGCTTCCCAGAAATTCATGAGAAGATTTGCCTATGTCGAAGAAAAAGCCGGAGATAATCTCAAAAACATGTCTCTTGAAGAAATGGACAAGCTTTGGGATGAGTACAAGAAAACTATGGAGGTAAAATAAATGAATAAACTGGAATTGGTTGCTGCAGTTGCAGAAAAAACCGGTCTTACAAAGAAGGACTCCGAAGCTGCTATTATGGCTATGGTGGAATCCATTACAGAAGCTCTCGAAAAGCAGGATAAAGTTCAGCTTATTGGCTTTGGTACATTTGAAATCAAAAGAAGAGCTGCCCGCGAAGGTGTAAACCCATCCACAGGTGAAAAAATCAAGATCGAAGCTGCTAAAGTTCCTGTTTTTAAGCCTGGAAAGGGGCTTAAAGACAGGGTTGACAAGTAGTTAGCCTTGTCACTCATTTTAAGAGGTGATATCAATGAGAATAGATAAATATCTCAAAGTCACACGACTTATCAAGCGCAGAACAGTTGCAAATGATGCGTGTGACGGCGAAAAAATTGAAGTAAACGGCAGAACTGTAAAAGCTTCTTATCAGGTAAAAGTCGGCGACAAAATTAAGATTTCATTTGGCAATCGCGAAATGACAGTTGAAGTTCTGAATATTTCTGAACACGTCAAAAAGGAAGATGCAGGACTTATGTACAGACAGATCGACTAATCATAATTTTCCAAATATTTCATATATATCTTCTATAAATATATATGAAAGGAGAAAAATTATGAAAAATGAAATGCTGAAATCCCCTGACACTCCTCATAATGTAATAATCGAGGGAAGAGGACGAATAAGTATATCGGGTGTTCTTGATGTGGAGAGCTTCGATGAGAATGAAATTATACTCGATACGTCATGCGGAAGTATGTTTATATCCGGAGAAGATATGCGTGTCGAAAAGCTTTCCATCGAAACCGGAGATACTGTTGTTGAAGGCCATATAATTTGTATAGAATATAACGACAAAAAGGCAGGTAAGCAAGGTTTCTGGTCTAAGCTTTTCTGATGAGTTTTACAATATTTGATCAGGTTCACATTCTTGTACTGTCTGCATTTTTCGGATGCATATCATGCATTGTATTTTTGGTTTACGAATCTTTATACCGCAAGGTAAGAAGCAGCTTTTTTCGCTTTTTCTGTGATATTGTAATCAGCGCGTTCTATTCTGTACTCTATTTTCTGTTTGTCATTATGATATGTCGGGGACGAATCAGCGTATTTCAATTGCTGTTTTTCATTATCGGAATTCAACTGACAAAAGAAATATCAGTTCATACATGGGACAAAATGACGAAAATTGGTAAAAGATTAAAAAAATAAGCATATTGGGCTCTAAAAATGAAATTATAAATTGACATTTTCAAAAAATAGTATAAAATATAATTATAGGATATTATTACGAAGATTTCTTTTTGTTATTTCAAATCGGAGGTATAATGAAGAAAAGCAGAGGATCAGGTTTGTTTTTGAAACTGGGCGTGCTTCTCTTTGCTGTTTATGCTGTGTATACAATTATTTCTCTTCAGCTTCAGATAAAGGATAAAAGAGCAGAAGGTGCAGAGCTCCGCTCACAGGTCGAGGAGCAACAGCTTAAGAACGCAGAGATCCAGTCTATCATAGAGAACTCAGATGACCCTGAATATATTGCAAAAATCGCACGTGATAAGTTAGGATATATTTCTCCTGGCGAAAAGGTTTTTGTCAATATTACAGATTAACACAAAAAAGAAGCGCCTGCTGCTGCAGACGCTCAGAATTGGGTTGTGGGGATAAAGATATGAACGGTTTTGGCCATTCACTACAACCATATTATAATACATAATTGCTGAAAAATATGTCACTTTTTATGAAAAATACAATATATTTATAGAGTATATCAAGGAGGAACGTATGAGAATTATTAACGGCAAACTTCTTACTATGGAAGGCGAAGTATTTGAAAACGGCTACGTTGATTTTGAAAACGGCAAAATCACAGCTTTCGGTGATGCATCTGCAGCTCCTGCATATGACGGTGAAGTAATCGATGCAGAAGGCGGCTATATTACTCCTGGCTTTATTGAATGTCACTGCCACATCGGTGTTTCTGAAGAATCCATCAGATGGGAAGGCAATGATACAAACGAATCGACAGATCCGTGGACACCTCATCTCAGAGGTATTGATGCGATTTATCCATACGACAAGGCATTCAAGCTTGCTGTAAACGCAGGTATCACATCTGCATGTACAGGCCCTGGCTCCGGTAATGTTATCGGCGGTCAGCTTGCAGCTATCAAGCTTTACGGCACAGATCCTGATGAAATGGTAATCAAGGCTCCTGCAGCTATGAAGATGGCTTTCGGTGAAAATCCAAAGGGCTATTTCCAGAGAATGAAGAAGTCTCCTGCAACAAGAATGGCTACTGCAGCTATCCTCAGAGAAGCGCTCTTTAAGACACAGCAGTATCTCAGAAAGAAGGAAAAGGGCGATGATGTATTCGATATGAAGCTCGAAGCCATGATTCCTGTTCTCAAGGGTGAAATTCCTGCTCATATGCATGCGCATCGTGCCGATGATATCCTTACAGCTATGAGAATTGCTAAGGAATTCGGCATCAAGTACAATATCATCCATACATCTGATGCAGCTCTTGTTAAGGAACAGCTCAAGAAGAACAACGTTGAATTCTGCATGGGTCCAACACTTGGCGTTTCCACAAAGCCTGAAACAAAGAACAAGACATTCGCTTCCTATGGCGAAGTTCAGCAGTATGGCTGCACAATGGCTATTACAACAGACCATCCTGTTCTCGCTATCGAAACTCTCCCGGTTTGCGCAATGATGGCTATCAAGAACGGCATGGATGAAATGGAAGCTCTCAAGGCTATCACAATCAATGCTGCTAAGGTTGCTAATATTGATGAACGCGTTGGCTCCATCAAGGTTGGCAAGGATGCTGACATCGTTATTTTTGACGGCAATCCAATGGAAATTGCTACAAAGACAAAGGCTGTATTTATTGACGGTAAAAAGATCAAATAAGGTTTGGTAAAAACAATGAGAGAAATTAATGTTACAGAAATTACTGCAGCAGTGCGTCAGGCTTGTATTGATGCGAACTGCAATATGCCGCAGGACGTGCTCAATGCAGTAGAAAAGTTTAAGAAAGTTGAAGAATCTCCTATCGCTCTGGAGGTTTTTGATAAAATCCAGCAGAATGCCAAGCTTGCAAGAGACAAGCAGGTTGCTATTTGCCAGGATACAGGTGTTGTAGTTATCTTCGCTGAAATCGGTCAGGATGTACATATCGTAGGCGGTAACTTTATGGATGCTATCAACGAAGGTGTCCGTCAGGGATATAAGGACGGCTACCTCCGCTTCTCCGTAGTAAGAGACCCTATGGACAGAGTCAACACAGAAGACAATACTCCTGCTGTTGTTCATACATCTTTGGTTGAAGGCGATAAGATCAAGCTTACAGTTGCACCAAAGGGCTTCGGCAGTGAAAATATGAGTGCTATGAAGATGTTTACACCTGCAGCAACAAGAGAAGATATCGTTTCCTTTGTTGCAGAATGTGTTGAAAAGGCTGGCTCTTTGCCATGTCCTCCAATCATTGTTGGTGTCGGCCTCGGCGGTACATCTGAAATGGCAGCTGTTCTCGCTAAGAAGGCTTGTGTTTCTCCACTCGATGCTCCTGCAAAGAACGAATTCTATGAAGGTTTGCAGCAGGAAATGCTCGAAAGAATCAATGCTCTCGGCATCGGTCCTCAGGGCTTTGGCGGCACAGTTACATGCCTTGGTGTTAAGATCCTGTCTTATCCTACACATATTGCCGGCTTGCCATGCTTTGTAAACATTGGCTGTAATGTTACAAGACATTGTGAGGTTATCCTTTAATCTCCTCTGTTTTGGCAGAAAGAGAGGTATTTTATGACTATTACTATTGCTGACAGAAAAGTTGCCGTATCACCGGAACTCCACGAATACGCAAAAACAAAGTGTGAGAAACTCGACAGATATTTTGACAGAGAATCCACAGCTCATGTAACTTTTCAGATTGAACGCGGCAGACATATTGCTGAAATTACAGTAAAGCATGCCGGATATTATTTCAGAGCTCAGGAAAGCTCAAATGATATGTATAAATCAATTGACGGAGCAATTGATAGCATAGAAAAACAGATCCAGAAGAATAAGACAAAGCTTGAAAAGAAGCTCAGATCGGGTGCTTTTGAAGCTGAATATCTTGGAAACATTGATCTCAACGAGGATAATTCTGTCGTTAAGGTAAAGGAATTTGACCTTAAGCCAATGACAGTTGAAGATGCAATTCTCCAGATGGAGCTTCTTAATCACGAATTTTTCTTCTTCAAAAATTCAGAAGAAAACGAAAAATACTGTATCGTTTACAAGAGAGATAACGGCGGCTTTGGTCTTATTATCGGTAAATAATTCTTATCAGGGCGGATTATTCCGCCCTGAAATTTGTAAATAAAGGAAGTTATATGAAATATACATTTTGTGTCCCTTGCCTTATGGGCGTTGAGGGGCTTGTTGCTGATGAACTCAAGTTCAATAAATTTGAAAATGTTGTAGCTGAAAACGGAAGAGTTTTCTTTGACGGTGATATGTCGGAATGTGCAAGAGCTAATGTTATTCTTCGCTGCGGTGAGCGTGTTCTTCTTGTTGTCGGTAAGTTCAGAGCTACAACATTCGATATGCTTTTTGAAGGTGTCAAGGCTTTGCCTTGGGAAAAATTCATCGGCAAGACAAATGCATTCCCGGTTAAGGGTTATTCCATTCACTCCAAGTTATTCAGCGTTCGCGACTGCCAGAGTATTACAAAGAAAGCTATCGTCGAAAAGCTCAAGCTTAAGCTCGGCACAAATTTCCTGACAGAAACAGGTGCAAAGATGCAGATTCAGTTCTCTATCATGAATGACCTGTGTCATATTTTCATTGATACAACAGGTGCGCCTCTTTATAAGAGAGGTTACCGTCTTGCAATGAATGAAGCGCCTATCAGAGAAACCCTTGCTGCATCTATGGTCAAGGTTGCTCGTTACAAGGGCAGAGAGCCTTTCTATGACGTTTTCTGCGGCTCTGGTACTATTGTCATTGAAGCTGCAATGGCGGCTATGAACATTGCTCCGGGCGCAAGAAGAAGGTTTGATGCTGAAAACTGGTCTTTCTTTGATACAAGTGTTTTCGATGAACAGAGAGAAGCGGCTATTGCTCGTGAAAACCGTGTAAAGATGCCGATTTACGCATCCGATATTTCTCCTGAAGCTGTAAGAATCTGTACAGAAAACATCAAGCGCGCAGGTCTTGAAGGTCTTATTGAAGTAAGCCGTAAGGATGCAACAGCTATTGATTATACAGGTATGACAGGCACACTTATTTCCAACCCACCTTATGGTGAAAGATTACTCGAGCTTGAAGAAGCGCGTGATATCTACGAAAATCTTGGCGCTGCTCTTAAAAAGGCTCCTGAACTCAAGAAATATATTATTTCTTCTGATGAGCGCTTTGAAGATTATTTCGGTAAAAAAGCTGATAAGAAAAGAAAGCTTTATAACGGCATGATCAAGTGTAATCTTTATATGTATTTCAAATAAAATATTCAATACCCGATTGTCTGTTAGGCGATCGGGTATTTTTGTCGAAAAATGTCGTAAATCTATTGATTTATTTCAATTTATCATTTATAATAGGTTATGTAAAGTTAATCGAAAGGGGGAGGTAACATTGAACAATAATAAATACAAGCGACTCATTCTGCTTTTATTGCTGATCGCTGTCGTATCAACGGCAGTTGCGCTGTGGGCATTGTTTTTCAGAAATGACATAGAAATTATTGCGCCCGATCGAGTGCCTGCTGTGGATAACAACGCCGAAGATATACCGGGTGATAATTCCGAAAAGAGCGATGCTCCCGCAGGTGGTGGCTCGGTAAATCTTACATTTTCAAAAGATGTTACTATTAATTTGTCGGATAAATCAGTCGGCCTCTATTTTGCAAGTCCGAATAAATCCACTCATGATATAGTCCTGCAGATTGTTGTCGAAGATACCGTTATTGCTCAGTCAGGTACAATAGCTCCCGGCAATCAGGTGAAGGAACTTGAACTGATGGAGAATGCTGACAAAATCCTCTCAAAAGGCGGATATGACGGAAAATTCCTGGTTCATTTTTACGATAAAAGCAACGGCAATAAAGATGATGTAAATACAGAAATACCAATAAATATTGAAGTAAAATAGGGGGTAATAATATGAAGAAGGTTTTAGCGCTTACAATAACAATGGCAATACTGTTCACAATGACAGCTATGGCAAAAACTCTTGAAGGGCTTGGTACAAGTGAGTCAATTGATGTTAAAGCATCTTATGTTGAAGGTGCGGAAAGTGCTCCAGTATATAGCGTTGATATTACATGGGGTAGTATGGAGTTTACATATACAGCTGCAGACAAAGGTGAATGGTTGCCCGATGAACATAAGTATGCTAACGAAAATAACGAGGGTAAATGGTCTTGCGAAACAGGTGCAAACGAAATTACTGTAACTAACCATTCAAATGCTCCTATAAATATAAGCGTAGATTATAATTCAAATGAAGAATACCAAGAAATTATACAAGGGTCATTTGAAAATGATAAGTCTACTTTTTTATTGAATAGTGCAGTAGGAACAAGCTATAGTTCTGCACCATGCGATAGTATTTTGCTTAATGTGGATGGCACTTTGCCTCAGAATATTAAAAATGTTACAATTGGTCATGTAACCATTTCCATATCTGATAATAAAGAAGAAGACTCAAATAAACAATCGGCTATAATCAGTACCGTGACATTACAAAAAGACGTCGAACTTAATAATTTGAAGTCAACCGGGCTTGTTATTTATTTTGAAGGAACAAACTTAAATAATATAACCAAAGAAACATTAGAACAATTTGTAAAAATTACTGTTGTTAAAGATGGCGAGAATATCGAACTAAAATATAACGAAAATAATCATATGATTTATTCATATAGCGATGATGGAAAATCGGCTTCCATTGAGTATACAGCTACATATTTTAATAATAAAGACATAGGAGAAATATCGGAAGTTTTATACCAAAGAACAGGTATCGATATCGAAAATGTTTCATTAATAAAAGTAGAATAAAAAACAGAGCCTTATGGCTCTGTTTTTCACTTATCCTAATTCAATTTATCTTCTTTGAAAATCGTAAACTGTGCCTGATTAAATCCGGGGTTACTTTCAAAAATAACCAGGTCAAAATCATTCTGCAGAATATAATCATACAGATTTTCCTTGAAAAGTCTTGTATCCACAACATGAAGCTCGTTTATTGACAGGGAGAGAAACGGAGTAAGTACACAACCAAACGAATCTCTTATAAACAAAACCTTTTTATCGTTATCTGCAAGCATATTTTTATCAATTTCAAGATTATAGTCGCTTGTATAGAAAACATAAGGTGATGCAGCAAAAATGTCCTGATTTTCAAAAACGCTGTAGTCATGGAAGCAAGCGGTAAAGTCACCACTTACATCAATGCCCATAATAGGCACAGTTTTCTGCAAATCGGTTTCAAACTGCGGCGTAATTATTGTATAATCATCAAGCCCTGCATAGTATTTGCCGACTTTTTTACCCTGACTTCCAAGGAAGAAATCCTCTTTAACTTCAAAAGTATAATTTTCTTCATTGTAAACCGATGTATCAAGACCAAAATTATATTTCTCGTTGAGAAACTCAACTATGTATCGCGCTGCAGAAAGCCCCGTTTCAGGCTTCCAATGATGGTCTGTTTTGAAAAAATATTCAAGTCCGTCAATATCATCACGCAAATCATATACGTCAAAACCATTATCAGAAAGGGAATAAAGCATTTCATCTGCCTGCTCTGCATAATGGTTTTCCTTATGTGGAAATTCAACCATATTTTTCGGCCATTTGTGCGGCGCCTGCACATATAAAAATGGAATATTATTATTCTCAAGCCATGTACCGAAAGCATTGAGCTTATTTGCAAACGGAGTTACATCCTCGGCAGTACCTGCAAATGTTATGTAGTCATCTTTCAGTCTTATAACATCATATTTAGGCTCGTCACCTTTAATGATATCTATGCCAAGTGTGCGGTATATCCAGCCTTTGGCATTTATTTTTGTGTTTTTCGGCGTAAAATACCATAGCGAAATAAAAATAAATAATATTAAAACCGGAATAATCAATAATGTTAATTTTTTCTTCATAATACACCCATAAATAATTGCAAAAATAGAAATAATCTGCTATAATAAGTAGTCGAAGGAGAAGATATTTGATATGAAAAAGTTTTTATTCGTCACATTGATTATAGCAATGCTTTTAGGCTGTGCTGCGGCAGATATCGAAACATCTCCGCCTGTTTCGACAATCGGAACAACGGCTGCGCCCGATATCACTACATCACAACCGACTACAACAATAGCTAAAGAGGAGATTCCCGTTCCGACAAAAAAAGAAACAAGAATTTCTTTTGCAGCAGTCGGAGATAATCTCCTACATAATACTGTAACATATTCCGCCCAAATTGAAAAGGGAAAATTTGATTTTTCTCCGATTTATTCTATCATGAAGCCGATTATCGAAAAGTATGATCTGGCGTTTGTCAACCAGGAAATTCCGCTTGGAGGACTTGATTTCGGGCTCAGCGGTTATCCGACTTTCAACGGTCCTGCGGAGGCTGCAAAAGGCTTGTTTGACAGCGGATTCAATATCATAAATCTCGCAAGCAATCATTCTCTCGACAAAGGTCTGAAATGCCTGCTTGCTTCTTATGAGAATATCAAGAACGCAGGCTTTGATAAGATAATCGGCATATTCCCGGATGAAAACAAGACAGATGATTTCCTGATTTTCGAGCAGGACGGTGTTACGATCGGCATGCTCTCATATACCTATGGTACAAACGGAATGCCGCTGCCAAAAAGCAACCCGAATGTTGTTCCTCTTATAAAAGATGAGAAAATTATAAGCGATGTTAAAAAGATCAGACCGGAATGTGATGTTCTTATCGTTTCAATGCATTGGGGCACAGAGTATACAACTCAGGAAATCAAAGAACAGACAAGACTTGCTGAGCTGCTCAATGAGCTTGGAACAGATGTAATCATAGGTCATCATCCTCATGTCATTGAACCAATGAAGATAATCGGAGATGAACACAAAACAGTTTGTTTCTATTCTCTTGGTAATTTTGTTTCAAATCAGCAGAAGGCATCTACTATGCTTGGCGGTATGGCAAGCTTTGATATAGTAAAAACAATAGAAGATGATATTGAGATACAGAATGCCAGGGTTCTTCCGATAGTTACTCACTATAATAACAGAGCAAACAAGTATGATATTTACCCATTGGATTCATATACAGAAGACCTTGCAAATTCTCATGGTATAAGAAAATATGACAGCAAGTTCAGCCTTAAATATCTCAATGAGCTTTCTGATGAGGTGTTGGGTGAATACAGACTTTCACTTGGAGATTTGAATGATTAAAAATATTGTTATAGATGGTATAAAAGCAGAAAACAGATATTTCCTTGCGCCTATGGCAGGTATAACAGACAGTGCATACAGGCAGATATGCCGTTCTTTCGGTGCCGGAATGACTTACACCGAAATGGTCAGCGCAAAGGCACTCACATTTGGCGATAAGAAAAGCCTGTCACTTCTCAAAATTGACGATACTGAAATGCCTTGTATTGCTCAGATTTTTGGCAATGACCCTGAAGTGTGTGCCGAAGGTGCCAGAATTGCAGTTGCAAATTGTCAGGCAGTCGGGATTGATATCAATATGGGTTGTCCTGTGCCTAAAATCGTCTCAAACGGCGAAGGCAGCGCGCTTATGGCTGATATAAAAAGAGCAGAAGCCATTATTAAAGCTGTAAGAAAAGCAATCGACATTCCGCTTACTGTCAAGTTCAGACGAGGCTTCACTTTTGATTCCATAAATGCAGTTGAGTTTGCTAAAATGGCTGAGTCAGCAGGCGTAAGTGCTGTATGTGTGCACGGCAGAACAAGAACACAGATGTACAGCGGTGAATCACATTTTCCAACTATTGAAATGGTGAAAAATGCTGTCAGCGTTCCTGTTATTGCCAGCGGTGATATTTTTACTCCCGAAAGTGCATTCAAGGCTATGAATGAATATGGCGCAGATGCAGTAATGGCTGCAAGAGGAGCTTTGGGAAATCCGTTTCTTTTCAGACAATTTCTGCAGTATGAAGAAACCGGCAAATACGATAATACCAACCAAAAAGAAGTTATTGACACAATGAAACGCCATCTGTTGCTCACTTGCTCGCTCAAAGGAGAACGCAGGGCTGTAGCAGAATGTCGTAAGCACATGTTGTGGTATCTCAAAGGAATACGTGGATCAAAAAAGTTTAAGATAATTATTTCTACACTTGAAACCTGTGAAGAGATAATAAAGCTTTTAGATGAAATAAAGGAAACTTGCGATGGTTAACGAAAAGGAAATTATCCGACGCGCCGCAAACGGAGATATGGAGGCATTTGAAATAATTGTCTCACTTTACGAAAAAAAGATATATAATCTGACTTACAGAAACCTTGGTCACGAGCAGGATGCAATGGATGCCTGCCAGGAGGTTTTTTTAAGGGTGTTCAGGTTTTTGGGGAACTTCAAAGAAGAAAGTTCATTTTCAACATGGATTTATCGCATAACTATGAATGTATGTAGGGACCATATCAAAAGAAACAGGATTGGCTATGATGTGTCATTAAATCAGGAAAACGAAGATGAGGAATATGAAATCGAAGTAGCCGATATTCGTTATAATCCGGAAAATGCCTACGAACGAAAAGAGCTTTCCGACAGACTTGAATCCGGTATGAGACAGTTGTCTGCATCTCACAGAGATGTTCTGGTACTGCGGGAAGTTGCAGGGAAGTCATACTCCGAAATTTCTGAAATTCTGTCTCTCGATGTGGGGACAGTAAAATCAAGGATTGCCAGAGCCCGTGAAAATTTAAGAAAATATCTTTCAGACCATGGAACTTTTTTGAAATAACACAGTCTAATGTTATGTTAAACATCATGGTGAAGGAGATTAAATGAATAATTGCAGTAAATATATCGAACAGATGAATATGTATCTCGATGGTGAGCTTAAGGGATCTAAGATTTCTGAGCTTCTCGAGCATATCGAACGCTGTCCGAATTGTAAAAAAAGATTTGAATCATTGAAGATCATATCCTTTCAGACAAGAGAAATGGAAGTAAGCATCCCGGAAGATCTTCATGAAAACATAATGCGCAATGTACGAAGCAATGCAAGACCTGCAAAGCGCAAGATCGGAATGCAGAAGATCATGTCTTTTGCGGCAGTAGCAGCAGCAGTATTTGCCATTTTAGTTTCCGGTACATTTGGCAGTCATTTTTCGTTTGGCTGGGGCAGTGAAGAAGCCGCAACATTCTCTCCTGCCGCTAATGTAAAGGTCGCATCATTTACAACTGATGAAGACAACGGAGCGCCTGCAGAAGCTGTTTCGGACAATCAGAAGTCATTAATAGTTGATGCAGTTAAAGAATCCCCAGTCGTCAGGGGTGAGGTTTTGGCGGAAGAAGGAAAATTCGCTTTCCTCAAGCTTTTTTCCGGAAAAGATAAGCTTCCTGAGTTCGTTTCGGAATATAGCATGGAGCAGGATACAGATAGTCAGCTTATCTATGTTTTTGTTGAAAACGACCCTGAAATTTATAATGACTTTGAGAAGAAGCTTATTGCCGAAGATTTTACAGACGGCGGTGAATTAAAGAATGCATCCAATATTGACCCTGATGCTTCCAATGTTCTTTATATTATCAAACTTAACTAAAAAATACCTCTGTGGTTTATTTCACAGAGGTATATTTATTTTGCTTATTTTTGTTTACATTTCAGAAGATTTGATGTATAATAATATGGATAATAGGATAATGGGGTTTTGTTATGAAAAAACAAATAATGTCTATAAATTTTGACAGCGTAACTATGGATGAAGCTGTTTCCGCAGCAGAAGGCTGTATAGCTTCTGCCGAAAAATGTATGGTAGTAACACCAAATGCCGAAATCGCCTATGCGGCAGAAAAGGACAAGAAGTTTGCCGATCTGATCAACGGTGCAAAGCTTGTTCTCCCTGATGGTGTTGGCGTTGTTCTGGCATCAAAAATTCTTGGTGACCCGGTTAAACAGAAGGTCGCAGGAGTTGAGTTTGCAGAAAATCTTATAAAGACCACAAACCATCCGATTTTCTTCTTTGGCGGAAAGCCTGGAGTAGCAGAGGCAGCGCGTGATAATATGAAGGTAAAATATCCGTCCTGTAATATTGTCGGTGTCAGAGATGGATATTTTAAAGATAAGGATATTCCTGAGATTATTGCTCAGATAAACAATTCAGGCGCAAAGATTGTTTTTGTTTGTCTTGGCGCGCCTAAGCAGGAGCTTTTCATTCAGGCTCATATGAACGAAATGAATGCCTTTGTATTTGCCGGTCTTGGCGGAAGCCTTGATGTATTTGCCGGTACAGCCAAAAGAGCTCCTGAGTTTTTTGTAAAGTTCGGTCTTGAATGGCTTTACAGACTTATCAAGCAGCCATCAAGAATCAAGAGAATGTCAGTTCTTCCTCTTTACATAATGGAAAGTATCAAATATAAATTGGGAGGCAAAAAATAATGCTGAAAGTAAAGCTTATAGCTCATACGCCTGATCCAGAAAGAATTATCGCTGCTGCAGCAAGATTTTGCTATTCTCCTGCAGATACAGATACAATCATGGAAAAGCTTACAGACGAAGCTACAGGTAATTTTATAAATATGCTTATGGAGATAGGACACGAAAGCCCTATTGAACACGCATCATTCACATTTGCCATTGAGGGCGTTTCAAGAAGCCTTCTTGCGCAGATTACACGCCACAGAATTGCTTCTTTCAGCGTGCAGTCTCAGCGTTATGTAAAAGAAAATCATTTTTCTTTTGTAACTCCGCCTGAAATCGAAAAGGATGAAAAAGCTAAAGAAATCTTCCTCAAAGCTATGGAAGATGATATGAACAAATACGAGGAGCTCTCCAAAATCCTCTTTGACAGACATTATCAGGATATGCTCAACGAGGGTATGGATCCAAAGAAGGCAAAAAGCGCAGCCGAAAAGAAGGCAATTGAAGATGCCCGCTATGTCCTTCCTAATGCCTGTGAGACAAAGATTATGATGACAATGAATACTCGTTCATTGTACAATTTCTTTAAATTGAGAGCCTGCAACAGAGCTCAGTGGGAAATCAGAGAGCTTGCATTTGAAATGCTCAGACAGTGCAAGGAAGTTGCGCCGCTTTTGTTCAGCAAAGCCGGTCCTGCGTGTCTCTACGGTCCTTGTTCCGAAGGGAAAATGACCTGTGGCAAGGCAAAAGAAGTAAGAGAAAAATTTGGAGTAAAATAAAGTTATGAGTGGTAAAATCATAGTATTTGAAGGTACAGACGGTTCCGGAAAGGCTACACAGAAAAACAGACTTTGTGACTTTTTCAGAGAAAATGGAATAGATTTCAGAGAAGTAACATTTCCAAGATATTCGGAAGAAAGCTCTTCTCTTGTAAGAATGTACCTTGGCGGTGAATTCGGCTCAAAGCCAACAGACGTTCCGGCAAAAACTTCATCTGTATTTTTTGCTGTCGACAGATATGCTTCCTATCAGAAGGACTGGAAGGAATATTATCAGAACGGCGGAATAATTGTCTGCGACCGCTACACAACCTCAAATGCTGTGCATCAGACTCCAAAGCTTCCAGAAAATGAGTGGTGGGATTTTACAGACTGGCTTTTTGATTTTGAGTATAATCTTATGGGTATCCCAAAGCCTGATCTTGTATTTTTCATGGATATGCCTTCAGAATATACATTTAAGCTTATTGAACAGCGTCAAGGTAATGAGGGTGATATTCACGAAAAAGATCATGACTATCTGGTTCATTGCAGAGAATGTGCTTTGAAAATTGCAGAAAGATATGATTGGAAAGTTGTTCATTGCATAAAAGACAACAGAATCAGAACAATAGAAGATATAAGCAATGAAGTATGTAAAATCGTAACCGGTGAAATCAAGTAATATGGAATTCAGAAAATTTACAATAGATGATATAGATATAGTACAGAGTTATCTTGACCTGGACGGCGCATTTATGGCAGAGCGAAATTTTGTCGGACTCTTTTTGTGGTGCGACCATTATAAAGTCAAAATGTGTATTGAAGATGATTGTCTGTATATGTGCAGCGACAGAAGTGATGAGTATTTCATGGTTTTCCCGCCATTTGCTCGCGGTGATTTCCGTAAAGCTTTTGTAAAGCTTATCGAATATGCGCGAACAAAAAACGAATATATTCTCGTCAATTCCGTATCCGAAACTCAGAAAGAAAAACTGATTGAATTGTTCGGAGAAGATGCGTTTGAGTTTGAAGAAAACCGCGGTGCAATGGACTATATTTACAGTTCAGAAGATCTTATGTGGCTCAGGGGTAAAAAATTCTCTGCTAAGAGAAATCATGTAAACAAGTTTCTTGGGGCTTACGGTGATGATTGGAGCTTTGAAGAAATGGACCCCGAATCCCATCGAGATGATGTTATCAACTTCCAGATTGCCTGGGGGACAAGCAGAGGCGAAACAGATACAGCTGATTCTGCAGAGACATTCTCCATAAAGAAGGCTCTTGATAATTTTGACAGATTGGGTCTCAAAGGCGGCATTCTCAGAGTCAACGGTAAAATGATTGGCTTTACCATTGGCAAAAAGGTTTCCGATCAGGTTTTCGGCGTTATGTATGAAAAGGCTGATATCTCCTATGAAGGCGCCTACGCTATGATAAACCAGCAATTTGCACAGCACAACTTTGAAGGGGTTCCTTATGTGAACAGGGAGGAAGACCTTGGAATTGAAGGTTTGCGCAAGGCAAAGCTTTCATATAATCCTGTTCAGCTTACCAAAAAATATTTAGTGAAAGTAGATCCGGACAAAATCAAATGATAAGATATTCAGTTCCTGAAGAAAAAAATATAATACTCAATCTCTTCAACACATGTTTTCCCGGTGAAGAAAAGTTTGCCGATTGGTTTTTCGGTAAGGTTTATGATTATAGAAATACCCTTGTATATGAAGATAATGGCAAAATCATTGCAGCTTTGCAGATGATACCTGTAAAACTCAGTGATGGTGTGAATACTTATACGTCAAGCTATCTCTATGGTGTCGGCACATTGCCTGAATATCGCGGAAAGGGGATAATGGCTCAGGTCATAAACTTTTCCTTTGAGGAAGACAGAAAAAAGGGCACAGATTATTCTATTCTTATTGTTCAGGAGCAATCGTTATTAAATTACTACAGCAGATTTGGATTTGAAAAATATTTCTCGGTCGGAGAAAAATACTTTGATACGAATGAGGAAATTCTCCGCTTCAGACCTGTAACAAGAACTGATTTTTCGGCAATAAACGATGTGTACGAAAACTCATGTGACAAAAAAATGTTTTCATTGCGTGAAGAAAAGCATTGTGATGCTCTTTTTGATATGTATTCGGAAACTTCATTTGTACATGAAACAGATGGAGTTATCGACTCCTATGTATTCGGATATTTCACAGAAAATGCTTTCATTGCATCTGAATGTATGGGAAAGAACGGCTTTACACTTGCAAATTCCGTTGCAAAAGCTCACTCCAAAAGTCAGTTCAAATGTATTTTCCCGGGAAATGATAAGTTTATCGGAATGATAAAACCGATAAATAGTTCTGTAAAAGATATTGAAGCTTACATCAATTTGTTATATAATTAGGAGAGAACAGTGGTAAAAGATAAAACCAATCTTCTGGCAGGCTTTCTGCCTGTAACGACAGTTCTTATATTATTCCTCGCAAAACAGCTCATCGCCAATGGTGTTATTGAACAAAACTGGCAGACTGTTTCTGCAATACAAACAGCAGCTTTTATTCTTCCTACAGTCGTTGCCTGTCTTCTTGGCAGGAAAATGGGGAAAAAGGTTGCGCTTCCATCGAGATCAATCAATTTCAGGCAGCTATGGTTCGCGATTATAGGCGGTGTATCCGTTGCTTTTCTCGCGTTCTGGGCTAATTTTATAGTTATAAATCATTCAGGTATTGCCACTGTCAGCGGAAAAATATCTGTTGAAAACATACCGTGGTATGCTGTTTTTATTATAAATGCGCTTATTCCTGCATTTGCTGAAGAGCTGATGTTCAGAGGTGCTATGCAAAGCCTTCTTTCTGAATTTGGCACATCGGTATCCATTATAACCACAGCTATCTGTTTTTCCATTATACATATGGACATATCCAATATAGCCGGATCGTTCATTTTCGGACTTTTCTGCGGATATCTGACTTATTCATTCGCTTCGCTTATCCCTGCTTTTTTAGTCCATCTGATATGTAATTCCTGTTATCTGGTGATGGATTTCTTTATTGATACTTATGAAATATTCGGTCTTGTGCCGTATTTCTTTGTCACGAATGTATTTTTATTTCTTCTTTTCGGATATCTTGCATTTACATCTCTCGAAAAGCTTATCGTTAAAGGTAAAGTGCAGAAATTCAAAAGAAGTAAACCCGGAAACTATATCATGACTACGCTTGGCTCTCCGGGTGTTGTAGTAATGTTGCTTATAACTATCATGTCTATCGCATATAATGTTTAAACGAAAGGAGAAAATATGTCGGAAAATATGATGAAAAATACTCCTGATGTTGAGGAAAATGTTACAGCTCATCCCGAAAGAACACATCAGAAAAATAAGAAAAAGGGTAAAAAGAAAAAGAGAAGAAGCGCACTTAATAAGTTTACTTATGTACTTTTCGTGCTCGGTGTCTCAATGCTTCTTTCTGCATTTATAATTCTTACTGCAAACGATGTATTTGCACTTATAAAACCGGAATTCGCTACAGTTGTCGAATTGAATGAAGATGTTACTGTAAAAGAAATGGCAACCGTTCTCAAAGAACACGAAATAATAGAGTACCCCTGGGCATTCAGACTTTATTCCACACTTAAAAAATATGAAACATTCGAAAGTGGTAAATTTGAGCTTGATTCTGACATGGACTACGGTCAGATAATCAATTCACTCAGAAGGGTTTCAAGCTATACAGAAACTGTCACCGTAACCATCCCTGAAGGATATACTCTCAGACAGATCGCTCAGCTTATGGAGGATTCTATGGTATGCTCCGAAAAGGATTTCCTTGAAACAGCCGCCACCTATCCTTATAAGCACGATTATCTTCAGGATATTCCTATGGAAGAGTTCCGTCTTGAAGGATTCCTTTTCCCTGATACTTATGAGTTCTATAAGAATGATAAGCCTGTAAATGTAATCAATAAAATGCTCAATAACTTTGACATCAAATATTCTGATGATATTATCGAGTATGCCGAAGCAACAGGCTACACAATGCATGAGATCATTACAATTGCATCTATGGTTGAGCGTGAAGCTGTCAAGGAAACTGAACAAAAAACTATTGCAGGCGTAATTGTTAATCGTCTTGAACACAGCGCAGATTTCCCTTATCTCAACATTGACGCAACTGTGCAGTACGCTCTTCCTGAACATAAAGCCGCTCTTACAACTGAAGATCTCAAGATTGACAGTCCGTATAACACATATATTTACAAGGGGCTTCCAAAGGGTCCTATCTGCAATCCTGGTATGGGCGCTATTCTTTCCGCTATCCAGCCTGAAGAACATAAATATTTCTATTATGTTGCAACCGGTGAGGAAGACGGAGGCCATATTTTCTCCAGAACATTGGAAGAACATAATGAAGCCAGGGCACAAGTTGAAAAGAACAAAAACTAAATGGGGGATATAATGAAAAAACCTGAAATTTTATCGCCTGCAGGCGATATGGAAAAGCTTAAGTTTGCCGTCGCGTATGGCGCCGATGCAGTTTATCTGGCAGGCAGCCAGTTCGGTATGAGAACAGGCGCAGGCAACTTCACTTATGAAGAAATGGGTGAAGCCATCAAGCATTGCCATGAAAATGGTGTAAAAGTTAT
>SVKW01000142.1 GCA_015068285.1 Oscillospiraceae bacterium
TTTATTGTTAATGATGTGTTGCTTGCATAGATTTATGCAGAGATTGTGCAGACCGCCGCAGACGGGCGGGCATTGAAACCCGCCCCTACGGGATGGTGCATTTGCGGGACATTGTTGAATCCCTCCACCACCATTCGGTGGTCCCCCTCCCTTTAGGCAAGGGAGGCTTTACCGCCCCTACATGGATTGTGCAAAAGGAGCGGAGATTCCTCGCTTCGCTTCGGAATGACAAGGAAGTTTATAGCCTTCCCCTTGAGGGGAAGGTGCCGAGTGGACACGAGGCGGATGAGGTGTAGCCGCAGGCGTTACCTATTTTATCCGTCAGAGACACACTGATTAAATAGAGGGGCTACGCTCTACACCCCTCCGCCCCGTTGGGCCCCTCTCCTTAACAATGGGAGGCAAGAAAAAGCTTGTGCGAACCGCAGGAGAGATTCTTCACTTCGTTCAGAATTACAAATATTCAAAAGGCACCCGCATGGATGCCTTTTCTTATTTTTACTCAAGGAGCGCTACGCCGCCAAACATATTTGCTCCGTCGGATATTTCAAAAATCTCCGAAGCTTCGCCGACTGAATTGCCAAAGCCTTCCGGTCTTTCGCCCTTATTTCCGTCTGGGCGCATCTGCGGCATCATGCCTTCCGGCGGCTCTTTGCCCATGCCTTCAGGCGGCTCCATGTTTTCAGGCTTTTTCATGCCCTCAGGCATTTCAGGTCTTTCACCGCCCGGCATTGCACCCGGTCTGTCGCCCATGCCCATTCCGAAACCGCCGCTTGTGCCAAGCTGAGTATCACCGCTCCATAGAGTATATTCACCTGCTTTGAGATTTTCTCCGCTGTATATCAGCACGGAATAATCATTGGTCGGGGTATGCTCCATTATGATTTCATCCTTGTCATTTTTCAATGTCACAGCGTTTTTGCCGTCCTGCTTATCCTTGAAATTGAACACGGCATAATTCTGCCCGCCGTCTTCGATTCTGTCGAGCATACTGCCTGCGGCAATAACTGTGCCGCCGTTGATGTGGATGCCCTTGTCAGAATCAATACCTGCATCCGCGCTGAAAGAGCAGGCAGAAGCCAGCACTGTGCCGCCATTTATGACCAGCCAGCCATTTGAGTCGATGCCATCGCCCTCACCTGTTTCACCGTTGATGAGTATGTTTACCGCGCCGCCGTTTATTGTCGTCACCGAAATATTATCCTCGTTGGTATTTATGCCGTCATTGCCCGAATTGATATTGATATTGCCGCCGTTTATCGTAAGATGAAGCTCACTGTCCATTCCTTCATTTGTGGCATTGATATTGAGGACACCTGTTCCTGCTTCGCCGCCATACACATTCATCGACATTTTCGAGTAAAATGCGCCATCGTACTTATGAAGCTTCTTTGCATCGGCAACCTCTGTGCCGTCGTCGCTCAATTCGACCGTGTCAGGCTTATAAATGCGTGCCACATAGGAGCCGCTTACATTATTCTCTGTGCCGTCTGCGATAAACACATTTGCCCCTGCTGCCGATGTGTCCACATCTTTGGACGCTGTTTCTTCATCCTTTTCGCCGCATTCATATACATTATAGAATATAACGGCAGGAGCGACATCACAGGTGATATCGGCATCATTAAGGATGAGATTTACAACTGCATCGGGGTTTTCTTCAGCATCTTCGCCTAAATCTATGGCTATCTGTCCCTTTGAAAGAATGCCTTTTACGCTGTATGTGCCCGGCTGAGAAATGTGGACGACAGTATGCTCTGCCGCATCCTCCTGGCTGTGGGCATCTTTTTCCGTGCCTTCGCCATAGGTGAAGTCCTTGCCGTCTTCATAGTAAATTATATCGTTTGCAACATAAACGGCTTTGCTTTCATCGCCGTCTGCCGGTGTGCCGTCGACCTTTATTTCGCTGTCGCCGAGAGCTATCTCAACGGCATTTGCCGGAAGCAAACTTTCTGTCTGCTGCGCATCAGTTGTCGTCTGCTCTGTATGCGTATTACTGCAAGCTGTGAGCATAAGCGTCATGGCTAAAATTAACGCTGTTATGGTATGTTTTTTCATTGTATCATCCCTTTCTGCCGTGATAATATCACTATTTTATGGCAAAAAAATGGCGAAATCGGGGATTTTTATAAAAATTCCAACGGGATTTTGCAGGGCACAAGTCCGCTATTTTCGTATGACTTCGCAGATGTCCCCCTACGGGGATTGTGCAAACCGCCGGAAAGATTCTTCGTGCTATGCCCTCAGAATGACAAACAGCTTTTAGGCTCGCCCTTTAACAAGAGGAGGCTGAATAGCTTTTCTTGCCTCCCTCTGAGGAGGGAGGGGGACCACGAAGTGGTGGAGGGAGAGAAACCTATTAAATGTGATTTATCACACCGCACTTTTTCACTTTTAACTTTTAACTTTTACTTATTGCTTTCTTATGCGGGAGCGGCAAGCAGCTCCCCTACAGGGATTGTGCGTTTTCGGGACGCCGAGGGCGTCGTACCCTACATGGATTGTGCTGGTTGGAACAAAAGAAAAGGCTCCCCGATGTGGAGAGCCTTTATAGCCTTTATCCTATTCTGCTGCTGTTGTATCTTCCGCTGCCTGTTCGGCGTCGATTGCCGCCTGCACCTTTGGCATAAGCACTTCGACAGCCTTCTGAAGCTGTGTATCTTCCTCATAGGTGAGGGAATGGAAGTTATACAGCGCATCTTCCGAAAGGGCTACCTCGATATCAGGTGTGACACCTGTGCCTGCAAGGGAATTGCCCTTTGGAGTATAATATCTGTATGTGGAAATATTGAGGGCGGAGCCGTCAGAAAGCGGCATACTTGTCTGGGCATAGCCCTTGCCGCCTGTAGCTTCACCTACAACAGTACCCACGCCGTATTCCTGAATTGCCGCCGCAAAGAACTCTGCAGCCGAGATGGAATACCTGTTTGTAAGCACCGCCATAGGAAGCTTGATGCACGCTTCATCGGACACATTTTCCTGTGTGTGACCGTCCTTGCTCGTCATGGAAATAATCATGCCGGAAGGGAGAAGTCTGTCCAGCATTTTGGACATAACATTTGCATATCCGCCGCCGTTTACACGGACGTCAAAGATAAGCCCCTTTGCGCCCTTGGCAATAAGCTCATCAAGATGGGTGTCAAATTCCTTCTCAGCGCCGTTGTCAAAGGCATCGATACGGATGAAGCCGATGTCGTTTTCAAGCATTTTTGATGTGATGTCAGGAGTGTAGATCTCCTGTCTTTCGAGGGTATAATCCTGGACAGTGCCGTCTGCTTTGGCAATGGTGAGTTTTACAAAAGTTCCCACATCGCCTCTCACCATTGTGACCAGCTCATTCTGGGAAACTGTAGAAACATCCTTGTCCTCGACAGCCTGTATCATATCGCCGATACCGATACCTGCCTTCTGGGCAGGGCCGTCTGTTTCGAGGTCTGTTATGCTGTAATAGCCGGAGGCTTCATCATAGGATACTGTGATGCCCACGCCTGCATATTTATTGTTGTTTTCTTCGGAAATCAGCTTGAACTCCTCGGCTGTATAGTAGCCCGACCACTTATCGCCGAGAGCCGCGATATAGCCGCTGATAGCTCCGTCCATAAGGTCGTCTTCGTTGTAATCGCCGACAAAATACTTGTCTACGATTGCCGAAACCTCGGAAAATTTCTGATATTCCTGCTCATTCTGCTGTATGTCGCCAAGTCTCTGGCTGTAATAGTCGGAGGCAATATAAAGCGTGATATTAAAGGTTGTTATGACCGCCAGGAACACCAGCATAAGGGCTCCCGGGATTGAAAGTCTTTTCTTGCTCAACTTAAATTATCTCCTATTTGAAATATGACATCGGGTCGACATACTTGCCGTTCTTGATGACTTCGAAATGAAGGTGCGGACCTGTGGAATAGCCGGTGGAGCCTACAAGACCGATCTGCTGACCTTTCTTTACAACGTCGCCCTTCTTGACAGAGCGTGAGCTCATGTGAGCATAGAGAGTTACCACATTGCCGCCGTGGTCGATCATTACATAGTTGCCGTAAGCAGCGTTATATGTGGATGTGATAACTGTGCCACTGTTCATTGCAACGATTTTTGCACCCTTAGGCGCGCCTACGTCTGTGCCTGTATGAAGCTTGTTATACTTGAGAACAGGGTGGAAACGCATACCGAACTTGGATGTGATGCGTGTGTTGCCCGGGCAAGGCCATGTGAATGTGCCGCCGACATAGTCCTTCTTGTTCTGTGCGGCAAGCTTTGTCGCCATATCCTTTACTTCGGCAGCAAGACGCTGTTCTTCCTTATCGATCTGGCGGAGCTTTTCAAGCTCTTCGTCCTGGGCATCTTCGATCTTGCTCATCTGGGCATTTTTAGCTGCCATCTGCTTGTCCAGTTCTGCCTTTGAAGCTTCAAGCTCCTTCTGAACGGCGATTTCATCTGCCTTGTTCTGTTCGAGAGAAGCCTTATGGTCGATTATCTCCTGCTTGAGCTTTTTGATTTCCTCAAAAAGCTGCTTTTCATAGGTGGAAATCTGGGAGATTATCTCATAACGGGAAAGGAAATCGAAAAATCCGTCCGACTCCAAAAGCACGCCGATATAGCTGACATCGCCGTGTTCATACATGACACGCACCCTGTCCTTGAGCTTGACGTACTGTTCGTCTTCCTTTGCCTGAGTGTCGATTATCTGCTGCTCTGTTTCTGCGATAACATCGGAAAGCTGAGCAACGACAGCCGCCTGAAGGTCGATCTCGTCATTCATGGCGTCGATCTGATTATCAAGCAGCTCGATCTGCTTTAAAACCGAGCTTTTTTCGCTTTTAAGCTCATTGATTTCCTTCTGCACATTCTTCTTGGCAGCAGTTGCCTTTGCAAGACTGTCCTTCAGCTTATTGAGGTTTGACTGGGAAACAGACAAGCCTGCGTTACTGGTAAAAAAAAGGCTGGAGAACATGGAGAAGAACATGAGGAATGCCAGCAGACCTGCGATGACGCTGGCAAAAATCTGTCTTTGTTTTCTGTTCATAATTTTCTCCTTTCGTGGAGTGGATATGGTGCGTTTGTGATGTTCGCTTGAGCGA
>SVKW01000008.1 GCA_015068285.1 Oscillospiraceae bacterium
CGTATTTTTCCTTTATATTCCTCATGCAGATGAAGCTCCTGGTCGACAATTCCGATGTTAACACCTTTTCCTGTTATACCCTTTTTATGAAGTTCACGAATGCCAAAGCCCGGATCCTTTCCCAATTCAATTTCAGATTCAGGGTCAAACCACTCTGGCATACCTTCATCAGGAAATTTCGTTTGTTCATCAAACGAAAGCCATTTATATTCATTTGCTGTTAAATTATATTTTGTTAAGTCAACGCTTTTACCGTTATAATCGTCAACTTCTTCTTCGAAAAGTTCTAATCCCATTCTAAGGCGTGGCTGAGAAAACTCATCGCTTTCCCAACCTTTTTCGGCAAGAATATCCATGTAGATTTTTTGCTCTTTCTGTGAGCATCCGAATAAGGATAAACAAATGGCTGTTATAAGAGTAAGTGCGAAGATACGTTTCATAGTATTCAGCTCCTTTCCAAGTGAAACTATTGCTTTTAACTTTTCGTCTTAGTCCTCCAGAATCTTGCTGTACATTGATTTAAGAAGGGCTGTGCCGCTTGCTGTCTTGAACATATTTGCCATTCTTGCTTCGATTTTTTCCTTTGTCTGCTTGCCTTCGTCGGCATTTACAAGGTAATCAGCTTCGAGAAGAATCTGCCAGTCGATGCCGTCAACGCCTTCTAGTGTGTGGTGATGACCGACTAAAAACGCAACTCTGTCGATGATTTCAGCATCAAGGCCTGTGCCCTGAAGGAAATCGTGAGCGAGGACAAGGCCTTCCTTTTCCTGCAAATCGCCGCGGGCTGTGCCGTATTTTTCGCGGCAGAGCGGACAGGCAATATCGTGTACCAAAGCCGCGACTTCCAGAGTAAGCTGAGTCTTTTCATCCAGATTTTCAAGCTGACCGATAGTCTTGGCATAGCCGTAGACCTTGATAAAATGGTTGATGTCGTGGAGATTTCCCTTGGAGAAATCTATCATTTTCTGTGTTATTTTCGCTACCATATTCCACCTCTTAAAGCTCGATTGTTTCGCCGTGCTTCATGACGATTTTATTATCAGGAGTGAACTCATCAAGGCCTGTTTCGTAGTAATTCATATCCTGATTGGACTTTGGATCGTTGTGGATAGCGATATTGCCCTTACTTGCCTTGATGCGCTTTGCACAGTATGTAGCTTCCTTAGGACCCATGTTGTAAACGCCGTCGATAGGAAGGAAAGCGTAGTCGACCTTCATCTTTGGAATCTTCTTTTCCATATCCTCAGTTGTGCTTGTGTCGCCTGCGCAATAGACCTTGACGCCGTCAAATTCAAGAACATAGCCGACACATTCGTCCTTGCTGTGGTTCTTGTTATAAGCCTGAACGGCTGTGATTTTTACGCCATCCTTTTCAAAAGTCTGGTATTTGCCCTCCCACATAGCATCGAGAGGCATGATAATTGTACAGCCCGGCGCAATTTTGACCTTATCGAGACCGAAATGGTCGAAATGTTCGTGTGTGATGAGCATAAAGTTGGCAGGAGCGGAATAGTCGCCCTTGAAATATGGGTCGACATAGATGTGCTGACCTGCATTTGTTTCGAATTTAAGGCTTCCGTGACCGATAAATGTTGCCTTTGCCATGATGTTTCCTCCATATATGTGTTGATTTTTATATTTTTCTGTGTTATAATGTCCGGGTTAAAGCATTGTGCGGTCTTAGTATTTTAACGCACTCTTAAATCAAAGGATCTCTGATTTATTCAGCGGTTCCCAAAATGCATGAGGTGAATAATTATGAAAGCGAAAAAACTTGTCACAAACGCACTTATCGCCGCCCTTTACGCAGGAGCAACTCTTGCGCTGGCTCCCATCAGCTATGGTGTACTTCAATTCAGAGTCAGCGAAGCATTGACGCTTCTGCCTTTTTTGCGTAAAGATACGATATGGGGCATAACCATCGGCTGTTTACTTGCAAATCTGCTCAACCCGATGGGGGTAAATCCTCTCGATGTTGTGTTTGGCACGCTGGCAAGCTTCCTTGCCGCTGTACTCACTTCAAAATGCCGTTATGCGCCCCTTGCCGTAATTCCGCCTGTAGTATGTAACGGGCTTATAATCGGCGCTGTGCTGGCTTTTACTCTTTCTCCCGCTGCTTTTACTGCATCTTTCACAGCCTTTTCCCTGCAGATTGCCGTCGAGGAGTTTATCGTATGCACGCTGCTTGGCTTGCCGCTGATGTATACTGTGAAAAAGCTGGGCATACTGAAAAAATAGATTTATAAACAGTCCCTATGGGGCTGTTTTTTTGTTGGATTTTAATGCGGGAGAGCGCAGAGACCCTCCCCTACGCTCTTTCTATTGTGACTTGATTTGTAGGGGCGGGTTTCCATGCCCGCCCGCCTGATTATTTTAATAAAACACCTCGACAAGCTTGAGTCCCTGCGGAGGGAGGGTTTGTCCTGCGTTTTCGCGGATTTTGGTTTCAAAGATCTTATCAATTACAGTTTCTTCCAGTTTTCCAACGCCGATGTCGTACAGCGTGCCCGAAATTATGCGGACCATATTGTAAAGAAATCCGCTGCCGTTGATTTTTATGGCTATAATGCCGTCATTTTCCGAAATATCTATCCAATTTATCGTTCTTACTGTGGATTTTTTGGTTTTGCCTGTGGAAAAGCCCTTGAAATCGTGGGTGCCAAGCAGTTTTTTTGCCGCATGACGCATTATTTCTACATCGGGCTTATTTTCGGATACCCACACATATTTTCTTACGAAAACATCGGGCTTATCGACCGCAATGAGATATTCATAAGTCTTGGAAACGGCATTGAGACGGGCGTGAAAGCGGTCGTCTGCAGTTTCGCACGACTTTACAAGGATATCCTCGGGCAGATATTTATTGAGATAAGCCTTGATTTCACAAGGCGAAAGCTTTGTATCGCACTTGAAATTGGCTGTCTGAGCAATGGCGTGGACGCCCGCATCGGTGCGTCCCGATGCGTGGATTTCCACAGGGTGTGCACACATTCGGGAAAGCACATTTTCAAAGCGCTCCTGCATGGTGTTATTGGTGTTGCCCTGCTTCTGCCAGCCGTTATATTTTGAGCCGTCATAGGAAACGACGATTTTGTAATTTTTCATAAAATACCTCGAAAAATATTTCCATAGGATATTATAACACATTATGAAACGATAGACAAGGGATATATAAGGTTAAAAGTTATAGGTAATAGTGAAGAAGTGTTGTGCCTGCGGCGCATTTAATAGTTTCTCTCCCTCCGTCATCGTAAAACGATGCCACCTCCCTCGTCAGAGGGAGGCAAGAAACAGCAAAAAGCAGGCATTGAAGCCTGCTTTCTGATTAAAATACTGTGTAATTTTTCGTTGTGATATCCATATAGAATGCGGCTTCGGCTGCCTGCTTGTACGGTACAAGCCACAGATTTCCTATGCCAAGAGTGAAAGCGCACAGGATATCCCAGCCGATGAAGCTGAGGTGGAGGCAGAAAAGCCGCCATTTGTTGCCCTCCATAAGCACCTTTGAAATTTCGATGGCTTCACTCGCGCTGATATTCGGTGTTTCGGCAAGTATGTAATTTGTCATTGCGTAGCTGTATGATGCCACAATGCCCGGAATAACAAACAGCAATGTCCAGAGGAAAATCCTTAAAGCTTTCGCAACTGCTGTGCAAATAGCGCTTTTCCAGTAAGGGAAATATCTCAGCAGGCTTTCATAGCCAGGGTTTGCATTGTTCACAAGGTCAAGGTTAAATCGTGCATAGCCCACACCTGCAATACTGCCGAGCATAAATCTTAAAATCGCGTAAAAAATAGCCAGAACAGCAAATCCGCCTGCGATTATGCCCAATCCCTCAGGAATAAAGCCGTGATGTGATGAATAGATGGTATGGTCGCCTAAATAAACGCCGAAATTCGGGTGGTTCGCTTCAAAATTGATTTTGAATTCAATGCCTTCGCTGTTTACGCCGCCGAGGAACGAAACGATAATGCACATTATAATTGCCATTACCCATTTGCTGCGCAAGGCGTTGAGGGCAATTCTGCGTAATTCAGATGATGTTCTCATAATTTTTCTCCTTTCTTGTGGAGAGTTTGTTCTCCTCTGTATTTTAATGCGGGCGGGCGTGGAAACCCGCCCCTACATATTCAATAAATTAAAGAGTGCCGAAGAAGTGGACGATGTTCATGTCTTCAATCATCTTGCTGCCGTGCTGACCGTTGCCACCCGGAAGAAGATGCTGGCCGTGGTCAGGGGAATATGTGAGCAGAGTGCGTCTGCCGTTGGCATTTCTGATGAGAGCTTCGGCAATTCTCATATAGCCTTCGGCTTCAAGAGAAACCGCATTGAGCGCCTGCTTGCTTTCAGGACCATAAGCGTGAGCCGCATTGTCATAGTCGAATGTATGGATGCTGATGATGTCATACTTATCCTCTTCGATAAGCTTGAGTGCTCTTTCCTGCACTTCAACGCCACATTCTTCCTCGAAATAATCGAGGTTTCTGCCTGCGAAAATGTGGAGGAATGTGGAGTCCTTCTGCGCAACTATGGCAACCTTCTTGCCCTGCTCAATCCACAAATCAAAGAGAGTTGTACATTCGAGCTTTGGACGGTCATAAGTCTTGATACCGTGGCCTTCAGGGTCCATGCCTGTGTACATTGTTGCGTGTGCAACAGGTGTCACCGACTCAACTGTGCTGAGGAAAGGCACAGACATATTGCTGTACATATAGACAGGCGCGAAAAGATTGGTGTATTTCTGCCAGATATAATGTCCCACAGCATCGGCATGATAGAGCACAACGCGGTCTGCCTTGCCGCCGAGACGTTCTTTAAGAATATCGGACACCCAGTTTATCGACGGAGCAAAATTTTCAGGCAGAGTCATGTCCATGCAGTCGGCAACGATACCGGAAAAATGTTTAAGACTATAAAGATTATAATGGTCAGCCATGATTAAATCCTCCATAGGTATTTTTGTTAAGACAAATATATCATTTTTCAATCGACAAATCAAGAGTTTTTCTTTTCTCTTGTAAAATGGCTCAAAATGTAATATAATATTATTATAATAAAGTCTTATGCGGACCGCCGAGGACGTCGGTCCCTACATAATTACTTGTCACCGTTTTTTATTTTGCTTTCAAAATAATTACATAAAAGGAGATCATTCTATGCGTAAAGTAGTACCTCTCAAGAAACAGTATGAAATCATGGACAACTCTCTCAAAGTCCGTGTAAACACTATCATTCCTGAGATCATGCAGGAATACGGCTTCGATATGTGGATCGTGCTTTGCCGCGAATACAACGAAGACCCTATCTATCCTACAATGATCCCTGCTCTCTGCCTTACAGCACGCCGCCTTTCCTGCCTTGTTTTCACAATGAAGGACGGAAATTTCGTGCCATATAACTTCGGCAGACCTGACGGCAGAATCAACCAGATCTACACTCAGGGCTATGTAAACAAGGAGCTCACTCAGCTTGAAGCTCTCGCAAAGTTTATCGAAGAATTCAAGCCAGAGAAGATCGGTATCAACACTTCTCTCGTTTCCGGCATGGGTGACGGTCTTTCTAAGCAGCTTTATGACGATCTCTGCGCAGAACTTTCCGATGAATATATCGGCAAACTTGCTTCCGCTTATGATCTTTCCACACGCTGGATCGAAACACGCACACCTGAAGAACTTTCCCGCTATGACAGCATTTATCATCTTGCTATGGACATCTGCTGCGAAGCATTCTCCCGCAATGTTATCACTCCTGGTGTCACAACAACAACTGAAGTTGAAGAATGGATCGCTCAGGAAATCAATAATCTCGGTCTCACATTCTGGTTCAGCCCTCACGTTGACCTTCAGCGTCCTGGTCTTCCTGGCACAGCAAACAGCGGCATTATCATGCACGGCGACATTCTCCACTATGACGTAGGTATCAAGTATTTCGGCCTCTGCACAGACAGCCAGCGTCTCGCTTATGTCCTCAAGGAAGGCGAAACAGAAATCCCTGAATACATTCTCAAGGCTTTCGCAAAGACTTCCCGCTTCCAGGATATCGTATGCGAAGAGCATATTACAGGCAGAACAGGCAATGATATTCTCAGAACTTCACTTGCACGCGCCAAGGAAGAAGGCATCAATGCAATGCTTTACAACCACCCTGTCGGCTTCTTCGGCCACAGCGCAGGCACAGTTGTAGGCCTCTGGGATATGCAGGGCGGTATCGGCCTCAAGGGCGAATTCCCACTCCATAAGAACACTTGCTACGCTCTCGAGCTCAACACAGAAAGCGCTCTCAGTGAATGGGGCGGTCAGGTTGTTCGTTTCTCTGCTGAAGAAACTGTTTCCTTCACAGAAGACGGCAAGATGAACTATATGTTCCCTGGCAGAGACAAGATGTTCGCTATCTAAGATTTATTATTTTACCCCCTCCTTGCCTCCCTCTGAGGAGGGAGGGGGACCATTCGCAGAATAGTGGAGGGAGAGACCTTTAATAAATCAGCCTTCCGCTTCATTTCATTCAGCACCTCCTCTTACACAGGGGAGGCATTTTCAACTTTATTGAAATTATAATAGACCAATGAAAAAACGAATTTTACTCTTATTACTATGCTTATTCCTGCTTGGCGGCTGTCAAGGCAAAGAGCTTTACTCCGCCCAGTATTATATGTATTTCGACACTTTAACTGAAATAAAATTCTATTCCGCTCCTGACAAGGAGGAGGCCATTACGCAGGCTGTCGATTTTGCTCTTATGAACTACCACCAGCTTTGCGATATTTACAATGAACATCCCGGCGTGAACAACGTCTGCACCATAAATAACGCCAACGGCAAGGAGGTCGAGATCGACTCCGAGCTTATGGCTATACTGAAATTCGCCTGTGAAAATTACGCTCTTGCCGATAAGAAGGTCAACATCGCATCGGGCGCTGTGCTTTCGCTATGGCATGACGCACGAAGCGAAGGCACTTCCCTTCCTGATGAAGCGGCACTCGCCGAAGCGCTCAACCACTGCGATCCGTCCGATATTATTTTCGGTGAAAACACAGTCCGTCTTGCCGATAAAAATATGAGCCTTGATTTAGGCGCTGTTGCCAAAGGCTATGTTGCCGACATCATCAAGGATGTTATGATTGAAAACGGAGCCACAGCCGGCACAATAAATATGGGCGGCAATGTGGTCTGCTTCGGCGGAGCAAGCGAGGCCAGGGATTATTTTGTTGCAGGCGTGCAGGACCCTCGTTCAAATGAGATCTGCGCGAAGGTAAAGGTCAGGGATGCCTCCCTCGTCACAAGCGGCGACTATCAGCGTTTCTATGAGGTGGACGGTGTGAGATACCATCACATTATCGACCTTGAAACAGGCTACCCTGGCGGAGATTTTTCCAGCGTGACAGTTTTCCACGAAAGCTCAAAAGTGGCAGATTTGCTGTCTACGGCCTTGTTTTTGTCGGATAAGGAGTCGGGCGCAGAGCTTGCCAGAAACTGGGGCGCCGAGGTGCTCTGGATAGATGCAGACGGCAATATGGAATACACCGACGGATTCCCGATAATGGAATAATAGTAAAAGCCACTCGATTGAGTGGCTTTATTTTTATTATTCCTGTTTTACGAATTTGCTTGCAGGTACACCGCAGAGAGGGCACTTTTCAGGTGGATTGTCACCCTGATGAACATAGCCGCAAACTGTGCAGACCCACTTTGTATCGCTTTGGGCAGCTTCTTCCACAGGGGCGTTGAACTCTTCCGAATTAACAAGCTTTTCGATTTCGAGGGCAACTTCTTCTGCCTTCTTAAGGTCGAGCTCACCCATATCCTTGATGACCATGCCGGTCAGCTCGCTGAATTTTGCAAGGAGAGCCTGTTCTTCCGGGAAGAGTGTGGCAACTCTGAGCTGACCGTTGACAAAGAACTTATTAAATGTCTTTGATGGGTTGTTGTCAAAAATTTCCTGCGCGACGATCGGGAATTCCTTTTCGGAGAAAAGACCTTCGCCCACAAGAATCACATTCTTTGTCTTGAGCTGATCCTTGACTCTGCTGAGGTAAAGCTTTGTCAGCTGAGCTGTGTACGGACCTCTGAAATTGAAGACGAGGATAACATTGTTGATCTCTCTCAGGTCTTCCGCTTCAAACGGAGTGTCAACATTGATGCATTTGCAGCCGAGCTTTTCTGCGATTATCTGAGCGACTTTCTTTGCGCTGCCGTGGAATGTTTCATAAGTTACTATTGATTTTTTCATAATTATCCTCCTTTGTAAACTTCGGCATACTGCCTATGTCCTAAATATACCACAATCTGACATTTTTTGCAACGAGGATATGACAAAATTTTCAAAAGCCGCCCATAACAGACGGCTTTGTTTTATGATTTTTTCCAGTAGGATTTACAGTCTTTACTGCGGTCGAGGTAGCCGTATTCGATGAGATAACGGCGCATTGTGGCATAATCGTGCCAGATATCCTGCAGGATATCGTTGACCTCAGGCTCGGTGTACTGCTTTCCCGCTTCAAACTGCTGAGCAACTTTACGCAGAATGACGATTTTCTTCTTTTCTTTCTTGGAAAAGACTTTAAGCTTCAGCGGCTCAAGGCTGATAAAGACATTTTCGAGGATATTTTTCTCCTCCTGCTCGGTTATAACATAGCGTTCGTCCACCATTTTCGCCCCCTCGTGCGGTGTTATAAGGTTGTCTTCACTTTTGCTCCTGCTGTTATTTTTTCCATTTTCTGCCAGTTCCCACAAGGCGAGGAAGGCTCTTGCCCCCTTTGCACGCTCACGGAACATAAATCGCTGATGGCGGACTGTCGACGGAGTTATCCCCAGTTCTTTTGCGATATCGCTGTCACTCATGCCGTCGGCAAAAAGGCTTATCAGCTTTTTCTGGTTGTCTGTCAGCGAAAGATTTTTGCCGCCCATTTCAAAAATGCGCTCAAGACGGTCATCGTGATTTTCGGCGTGTATCCGAGCCATTTTCTGTGCATCGAAAAAGCGGTCCTGCACCTTGAAAATCTCACCCTTTTCAAACTCCTGCCCGCAGTAAATGCAGACAAATCTGTCCTCAAGCTCTGTGAATCCGTCCTTTGCGGTTTTGCCTGATAAATATTCGATGTTAGCCATAATTATCACCCCTTTTGTAATTATAGTTTATCACCGTTTATTTATTTTGTCAACAATTTTATTTTATGTTTATATTTTTTATATTTATTAAAAGTTTCTTCGCATACGCTCAGAATGACATATATCTGGCATTTTTATAATATACATTTACAAATATACCATGTGTCCATCGTAAATCCCACCACCAACATTCGTGGCGACGTGAAGCTGGTGCCGTTTACGGCACCCCCTTCTCCTGCTGGAGAAGGCTTTATTCGGACCGTCGGGGACGCCGGTCCCTACAGGACACCTCATCCGCTTCACTACGCTCAGCACCTTCCCCTCAAGGGGAAGGCTAAAAAAGTTGAAAAGCCACCCCTTTGGTGGAGTGGCTTTCTATTTACATATCTTACTTTATTCTTTTGTCAACATAAGTTCTGTGGAGCAATTCGTGAACCTTGCCCTTGAGAACGCCTGCGTAAAGACCTGCAAGAGTTGGGTTTTCTTCGGAGTACTTGAGAATACTCATCTTATCTGCCTGGTAGAGACCTTCGCCGCGCTTCTTCTTGATAGCCATTGTGCCGACAGGCTGACCTGCGCCCGAAACACAGCCGCCAGGACAAGCCATAACTTCAACGAAGTGATAGAAACGCTTGCCTTCCTGCATTTCCTTGATGAGCTTTTCAGCATTTGCAAGACCGGAAACGATAGCGATCTTAATAACTGTTTCGCCAACTTCGATTTCTGTTTCCTTGATACCTTCAAAGCCTCTTACGCCCTTGTATTCGAGAACGCGGAGAGCCGCGCCAGACTTATCTTCGGAAACACGTCTGATAACAGCTTCTGTAACGCCGCCTGTTACGCCGAAGATTACACCAGCACCGGATCCGATGCCGAATGGCTGGTCGATAACCTGTGGGTCGAGCTCATTGAAGACGATACCGGCTTCCTTGATCATCTGACCAAGTTCCTGAGTTGTGAGAACGAAGTCAGTTGCAGGTCCCTGTTCATCGTTGAATTCAACACGCTTTGCTTCACTCTTCTTTGCTGTACATGGCATGATAGCAACAGAAATAACCTTCTTGCCTTCATTCTTGTACTGTTCCTTGAGAACTGCGCCGAACATCTGCATTGGAGAACGGCATGTTGAAAGATGTGGAAGAAGCTCTGGGTGCTTTTCTTCAGCAAACTTTACCCATGCAGGGCAGCAGGATGTGAAGAGAGGGAGCTTTTCAGGATTTTCAAGACGTGTGAGGAATTCGTTTGTTTCTTCAAGAACTGTAAGGTCAGCGCCTGTAACTGTATCGAATACCTTGTCAAAGCCAAGGCGGCGGAGAGCCGCAACAACCTTGCCCATCACATCTTCGCCCGGCTTCATGCCGAACATCTGACCGATACCAACGCGAACAGCAGGAGCAACCTGAACGACAACCTTGCAGTTTCTGTCATAGATAGCATCCCATACTTCTGCAACGTCATTCTTGATTGTGATAGCGCCTGTCGGGCAGACTGCAGCACACTGACCGCAGCCAACACAGCTTGTTGTGTTGATTGGAGCGCCGAATGCAGGTGTGATCTTCATCTTGGAGCCACGGCCTACAAAGTCGATAGCGCCGACGTTCATAACTTCATCACATACGCGAACACAGTCGCCGCAGAGGATACACTTGGAGATATCTCTTGTGATGGAAGCGGAAGAATCGTCGATTTCAGGAACTGTCTTGGAGTTTTCAAAACGAACATTATTTACACCATAGCGGCGTGCAAGCTCCTGGAGCTTACATGTGCCGTTCTGGTTACAAGTTGTACAGTCACGGCAGTGAGATGAGAGGAGGAGCTCCAGAATCATCTTTCTGTACTTTCTTACCTTTGGAGTATTAGTCCAGATTTCCATACCGTCACGTGGAACGGAGGAACAGGAGGCTTCGATATCGCCCCATTTATTTTCAACTACGCACATACGGCAGGCGCCATAAGTGGAAAGCTCGGAGTGATAGCAGAATGTAGGAAGGTCTATGCCTGCTTTGCGGATTACTTCCAGAATATTCTTTTCATTTTCAATAAGGACGGGCATACCGTCAATCATCATTGTCTTTGGCTTAGCACACATAATTTAAGCCTCCTTTATAGCCTTGAACGGACAGCCTTCGAGGCAGGCACCGCACTTGATACACTTGGACTGGTCGATTACAAATGGCTTCTTGATTTCGCCGGAAATTGCGTTTACAGGGCAGTTTCTTGCGCACTTGGAGCAGCCCTTACAGAGGTCAGGATCGATAACGATCTTCTTGAGAGCTGTGCAGGTCTTTGTCTTGCAGACCTTGTCCACGATGTGTTCCATATATTCCTCACGGAAGTTCTTGATTGTGGAAACAACAGGGGAAGGAGCTGTCTTGCCGAGACCGCAGAGAGCTGTGGAAGAAATTGTATCAGCAAGCTCCAGAAGGAGATCGATATCTTCAGGAACGCCCTTGCCTGCTACGATTCTTTCGAGGATTTCAAGCATACGCTTTGTGCCTTCACGGCATGGAACGCACTTACCGCACGATTCGTTCTGTGTGAAGTTCATGAAGAAGCGGGCAACTTCAACCATACATGTATCATCGTCCATAACAACGAGACCGCCCGAGCCGATCATCGCGCCGACCTTCTTGAGGGAGTCAAAGTCGAGAGCGAGGTCGAGATTATTTTCGATAAGGCAGCCGCCGGAAGGACCGCCGATCTGAACAGCCTTGAAGTTCTTGCCGTTTCTGATACCGCCGCCGATGTCATAAATGACTTCACGGAGCTTAGTACCCATTGGAACTTCGATAAGACCTGTATTTACAACATTACCTGTGAGAGCGAAAGCCTTTGTGCCAGGGCTCTTTTCAGGACCGATGGATTTATACCAGTTTGCGCCCTTTACAATGATAGGGGCGACGTTTGCATAAGTTTCAACATTATTGAGAACTGTTGGCTTTGCAAAAAGACCCTTTTCAACAGTTCTTGGAGGCTTAACTCTTGGCATACCTCTCTGACCTTCGATGGAAGCTGTCAGAGCAGAGCCTTCGCCGCAGACGAATGCGCCTGCGCCTCTGTTGATGTGCATATCAAAGGAGAAATCTGTGCCGAGGATGTTCTTGCCGAGGATGCCGACTTCGTACATCTGGTCGATAGCGTTTCTCAATCTTTCGATAGCGAGCGGATACTCAGCGCGGACATAGATATAGCCTTCCTGAGCGCCGCAGGCAATACCTGCGATCATCATGCCTTCAAGCATTCTGTGAGGGTCGCCTTCCATGATGGAACGGTCCATAAATGCGCCCGGGTCGCCTTCGTCGCCGTTACATACGATGTACTTTGTGCCTTCAGGCTGATTATAAACCTGTCTCCACTTTCTGCCTGTAGGGAAACCGCCGCCGCCACGGCCGCGGAGATTGGAAAGTTCGATCTCCTGAATGATCTCTTCTCTTGTCATATCGAAGAGAGCCTTTTCAAGAGCCTTATAGCCGCCCGCTGCAAAATATTCATTGATGGATGTAGCGTCAATGTGACCGCAATGCTCGAGAGCAAGACGTGTCTGCTTCTTATAGAATGGAATTTCTTCCTGTTCCTTATAAAGCACGCCGTTCTGTGTATAGCCGAGTCTGTCTATGTATTCGCCGCCGATGATTGTCTTTTCGACGATTTCTTCGCAGTCCTCTGCCTTTACCTTGACGTAAAGCCAGCCGTGAGGCTCGATTCTTACGAGAGGGCCCATTTCACAGAAACCGTGACAGCCGCTCTTCTTGAGGCCGACAACATCGCCGTGAGGATCTTTTTCAAGCTCTACCGAGCAGTTGACGCCCTTTTCTTCCATGATGCGCTTGAGCTCAGCATAGATACCCAATGCGCCGCCTGCCATACAGCCTGTACCGCAGCATACGAGAATCTTTCTCTCGTGACCTGCAGCAGCTTCATATATTCTTCTGATATCAATAAGGTCCTGACGAGATTTAAGCATTCTCTTCACCTCTCAATTCGTCAATGATAGCCTGTGCTTTTTCAACAGTCATAGTCGGATGAACATGGTCATTTACAACGATTGCAGGAGCAAGACCGCAAGCACCGAGACAGGAGACTATTTCCACGGTGAAAAGCCCGTCATCAGATGTGTGCTTACCGTTTGTGAGACCGAGTTCCTTTCTGAAATGCTCAAGAATAGGCACGGATTTACGGACATGACACGCTGTACCGTCGCAAATCTTGATAACATACTTGCCCTTTGGCTCAAGGGAGAAGTTTTCATAGAAAGTTGCAACCGAATAAAGCTTAGCACAGCTTATGCCAAGCTTGTCTGCCACATACTGGAAGGATTCTTTAGGAATATAACGGTATTCTTCCTGAATATCCTGCAGTATGGCAATTGTTTTTGCCTGAGAATAGTCATTCTTCTCAAGGATCTTGTCTATAACGCCAAAATCTACTGTATTCATATTACCTCCGCCGTTTTGTTAGTTTTTTGTCATAACCTTTTTATCATTATACACCTTTTTAACTATAATTTCAAGGTTTATTTTTGTGTAAATTGACTTTTTCTATAAATTTTTTATTTATAAACAAAACCTTAATATTTTTTTACAATATTATTTTTTTGCTTGATTATAACCGTCGTTATGTGCTAAAATAAATATATAAGGATGGCACGAAAGCGAGGGATTCAAATGAGATTTCACGAAAATAAACACATAAGCTTTTTTATTCTTGTAGGCTATGTTCTCGTGGCATTTTTCGGGCTGAAGTTTTTCTTCAATACCATTTTTCCATGGACGATTCCATTTATAATTTCCATGATAATGACGGGAATTATCGAAAAGCCTGTCAGCCAGCTTGAGCACAAAGGCGTGCCGCGAAAGGCGGCTGCATTCGTCTGTACCTTATTATATATAACTATTTTCGGCACATTGATATATCTCATCGTGGCTGTCTGCATAAGTCAGGGCAGTGAGCTTATCGACTCTCTCCCATCTCTCGCCCAGTCTTTATCGGCAACATTCGCCGAATTTTCCCAGAGGTTTGACAAGCTGTTTGCCGCTCTTCCTCTTGAAAAAATAGGCATCCGCATTTCCAGCCTCAACGACCTTATATCCTCTATCCATCTCCCGGATTTTTCGGCAGGTGCCATCGTCAGCCCGATTTTCAAGGTGGCTGTTTCCCTGCCTACAGTGCTTATCTCCACAGTTTTTATTTTTGTTTCCACATATTTTATGACGAGCGAGCGCCGCACAATCGTGCGTTTTGTCAAAAAACAGCTTCCGCCAAAGGTGCTTGAGGTGCTTTTTGAAATAAGACATTTCCTCGTTTCTTCCGTCCTCAAATGGATAAAGGCTCAGTCGATAATCATCTGCATCACTTTCTGTGAGCTTCTCATCAGCTTCAGCATACAGAAAGTGCCGTACACCTTTCTTCTTGCAATGTGTATTGCCGTCATCGACGCCCTGCCGATTTTGGGCGTGGGCACGGTGCTTATTCCATGGGCGGTAGTCAGCTTTGTGACCGGCGATATTTTCCACGCTGTCGGCATGATAGCCACATACGGTGTCGTGCTTGTGATACGCAATATGATAGAGCCGAAAATCGTCGGTATGCACATAGGGCTTCACCCATTCGTCAGCCTGCTGTGTATCTATTTCGGCTACAGAATCGCAGGCTTCGGCGGAATGTTCCTGGTGCCTGTCGTCGTGCTCCTCCTCTGCAAACTGCAGGAGCTTGGGGTAATCAAGATTTATAATGAATAATATGTAAAAAGGCCACCCGAGAGGTGGTCTTTTTTGTTTCGGCGGATATCTATTGTGCGAATGGTGTGGGGTTCTCAAAAGCCTTCTCCTTGAGGAGAAGGTGGCACGGCAAAGCCGTGACGGATGAGGTGCAGCCGCAGGCGTTACCTATTCAATCCGTCGAAGACACCGAAACTATCAACTGTCCACTATCAACTTTCAACTGTTAAAGCCTGGACAGAAAAATTCTTCGACGTTGTCTAAGAATGACAGGTTGTTTATCTCCTGATCTTCCCCTTAATCCACACCAGAGCAGGCATTATGACGCAGGGGAATATCAGGTAATACCGATAATTTTCCAGCCAGATAAATGCGTCTGTGACACCGCCGAAAATCACCTGTGAAAGGGTGAACGCGATGGCTGTCACCGCCCCGTAGCTTATTTCCCGCTTTGTGATTTCCGACAGCGTTATTTTTACATATTCTTCCAGCAATGCTATCTTCATCAGCTTGCACAGTATGAACACTATTGAAATCAGAACTTCCATTCTCTGGAAAAAATCCCCGAGCCGCACAAGGCTTGCCACAGTATATGACGGAAAATACAGCGAGCCGACAAAGGGCCAGCCGAGCACCGCCAGATTTCTTATGAAAATCATGGCGACAAACAGGGTCACGAATACTGTACCCCACAGGATGCCCCTCATGGCGTCCTTTTTTTCTGCCGACATAGCTATTGCAATCACCCCTGAAAAGCCTTCGGCAAAATAGAACATAAACGATGTGAAGCTGCCGTCAAGCAGGGGCTTTATGCCGTTCTGAAGCAATGGCAGCAGGCTTTCAAAGTCCGATTGCTGTAAAGAAGCCAGCGAAGCTATCGTTATCAGCAGGAAAACAATGGGAAAAATCACGCTCGCCAGCCGCCCTTGTGTCACGATTCCGCCATGGCAGATTATATAAACTGTGGCGGCTATAAATGCGGCAATTATGATATTTGGCGTTGCAATAAGCGTCATCTGGGAGATGAACATTGTGAAAAGGCTCATTGCAATAGCGGCAATGTAAACTGTGGCAAAAGTTGAAATTATTCTGAAAATCCGCCCGTTATTGCTGATTTTTATATATAAAATATTGAATAAAAATCCAACGGCACCGCCTGCAAGAAAGCTGAGATAATAGTCCCTGCCCGCTTCATTTGTGCCGCCGATCGTCGAGATACTGCCGAGGATAAAGAGGACATAAAGGCAGAAAGCCTGTCTTGCGGTCAGCTTTTTCATCCCACTCCCCCTTTCAGCATTTCGGTCAGCTCATTCATAGTGGGTACCTCAAGTCCCGTTGTCAATGCCAGCCCCAAAATCAACAGCGGCGCGAGTATCCAGAGATTGACCTTACCTCTGTCACCTGTAAAAAACAGGGAATATAACAAAATTACTGCCAATGCTTTCACGATTTCCCCAGCTTTCTCAGCGTCCTGCCGCTGTCGATTATATCAAGGTCAAGGCTGATGTTGAACTCAGCCTCCTCGTAAAGCTTCGGAAAGCTTTCCGCAAGAAAATACTCAAGCTGAGGGTTATGCCTTATAAGCTGACGCTCGATGCCAAGCAGGTCTGTCTGCCTTAAATTATCCACAAACCGTCCCAGCTCGTATCTTACATATTTTCCCAGTTCGTTCTCCATTTCCTCAAGCTTGTGCCGCACGATTACAGAATCGTCTCCCGTCAGCTCAAGCACGCCAAACTGGGCTTTTAAATCAATATCACACAGGATTTTCCCATTTTCCAGCCTTGGCTTTATATCGGCCTTTCGGCTTCGTATCTCAAAGGAAACAGGGCTTCCGCCCTCTCTTTCAAGGATAAATCCCCCTCTTTCGCCGATATTTTCCAGAAGCATAAGATATTTCGTGTCGTCCTCGTTGAGCTTTCCCACAAGCTGTACCTTTTTGAAAACAGCAAGGCTGCTCAGGTTTATATTTCCATTTTCTTCCATATTTACAATCGGCAGGCAACTGTCCTTACCCTGTTCAAAGCTGTCGGCAATAAAGCTGTAAAGCTCGATATTGGGCGTTATCGCCCTCTCCTCGTTGGCCTTGAGCATATCGGCAAGGACAAAGGAGCGGATGTCCCCCTCCTCGCTTTTGAAAAGCTCCTCACCGCTCATTCCCTCGGAAATAATCACATTCATCGTAAGCCGCATATCGTTCTGCCGTGAAAAATAGTCTAAAATATCGCCAATTCCCTCTTTCGCCAGCTCATAATCAATAGCAAGCACCTGGGCATGGCCGAAATATAGCTTCTTGCCTGAAACGGCGGTGGCATTGTCGATTGCCTGCGCCACCGTGTCCCCCTCCATGCCTGTGATCTGAGCCTTCATGCTCCTGTCGTCTGCCTTTGTGCCGACAATTTCAAAGGTCAGTTTATATCTCTGCTCAGTCCCCTTTGCCACATGAAGCCCCGAAACTATCGCCATGCTGTCGGTCTCACGATAGTCATAACAGCCGCTTAAAACAAGCAGAAACGGCAGTAAAAACAGTATTTTAATCCTCATTTTCCCCTCCGATAAACCTGCCCGACCGCTTCATTCTGTTCCACGAAACACGGATGAAGGAGTCTTCTCCCGATATTTTTCCAATAATAGGCACGCCGAAGGAATCGGTCGATGCAATATAGGCAAACAGCCACAGCAGGCCGAAAATATAGCCGTAAAGCCCCATAAAGCTGGCGAGAATCATAAGTGTCAGCCGTGTGAAGGTTATCAGCGCCCGCATATTGGGCAGCATCAGCCCTGTTATGCCCGAAACGGCAACCACGATTATCATAGGCGCAGAAACAAATCGGGCTTCAACGGCCGCCTGCCCCAATATCAATGCGCCCACGATGCTCATCGTCTGCCCTATCACATCGGGGGTGCGTTTGCCTGCTTCACGCAATATGTCGAAGCTGATTAAAAGTGCGAAGGCTTCAAGCACAGTAGGCAACGGCACATTGTCCCGCGCCGCCGAGATAGAGAATAACAGCGGGCTGGGCAGCATTTCAGGGTGGTATGTTATCAGCGACATATAGACCGGCAGCGCGGAAATCGCCACGAAAAACCCCATTATCCGTATCAATCGTGAGAATGACGAGAAAAATGGGTTGGCATAGTAGTCTTCGGGCGATTGAAATTGTTCCATAAATATATACGGCATTGTCAGCACAACGGGAGTACCGTCGACGATAAGTGCTACTCTGCCTTCAAGCAGGCGGGCGACTACCACATCGGGGCGCTCTGTTTTGCCCACAAGGTCCATAGGCGCGCCCTTTCGGTCGGTTATCATTTCCTCAATGTAATTTGAGTTTAAAATACCGTCGATATCCACATTTTTCAGCCGTTTTTTCAGCTCATTTACCACATTTTCATCGGCAATTCCGTCGATATAACAGACACAGCAGGTGGTTTTGCTGACCGTGCCAAGTGGCATAAAGGTGAACTTGAGCTTTTCTGTCCTCAGCCTGCGGCGTATGAGGGTGGTACATTGCATAACGCCTTCGGTGAAGCCTTCTTTTGGACCTGTGACTATTTTTTCGCTGCCCGGCTCGGATATGGAGCGGATTGTAAAGCCTTTTGTGTTGATGACAAGCGCCATATCCGCCCCTTCTGTCAGCACAACGGTGTCGCCGTAAAGGACACCGCCAAAGATATCGTCCATGGTTTTGCCGATTTTTATGTCATTTGCGTGGAGGATTTTGGTTTTAAGGTCGGCAAGCTCGCTGCCGATTTCGATTTTTTCGTCCCACAGCGTGATCGGTTTGATTACCGAATCGTTGACGACAGGAGTTGCCACCATACCGTCACAGAAAAATGCGCAGCACCGCTGTCCCCGCTTTGTTTCAAGAGGGCGAACAATGAATGTGCTGTCATTTTTGAAGACATCTTTGAGATATTTTATGTTTTCGTCGAGATTTTTCGATATTTTTTCCATTTTTGCCACCTCGGAAATATTTTTTCACAATTTGCAAAAATTATTCCAAAAACTATTGACATTGACGCTACGTCATGGTTTATGATATAGATGTCGACAGGAAATATGTATTGCGATGCATTGAATAAGCGGGATGTCGTCAAGCGCCATCCCCTACATTGGATTATGTGTAGGGGACGGCATTTATGACGTATCGAAAAGGAGAAATATTATGGAATACACTATCAAAGACATCTGCCGGATTTCGGGTCAGTCGGCCCGCACTATCCGCTATTACGATAAAATCGGTCTGCTGACGCCTGAGAAAATCCGCTCCAACGGCTACCGCATCTACACCGAGCGTCAGCTCGATATTTTGCAGCAGATTTTATTTTATCGCGAGCTGGATATGGAGCTTGAGCAGATAAAAAACATAATTTACGATGAAAATTTCGATGCAAAGTCGGCTATTGAGGGGCATATTGCCGCTCTGAATGAGAAAAAGGCACGAATCGAGGGCATAATTGCCTCTGCCGAAAAGACTTTGCTCACAATGAAAGGAGAATATAATATGTCACAGAAGGAAAAATTTGAGGCTTTCAAGCGCGGTCTCGTTGAGGAAAATAAGGAAAAATATGGAAAAGAAATAATTGAAAAATATGGTCAGGAGGCTGTGGATAAGTCCCACGAAATCATCCTTAACATGACCGAAAAGGAATATAAGGATGTGGAGGAGCTGACAAAGGACCTTAATTCGGCTCTGAAAATCGCCTTTGAAAAGGGCGACCCTGCATCAAGAGAGGCTCAGGCTGTCTGCCAGCTTCATAAGAAATGGCTGACATTTTACTGGGGCAAGTACACCCCTGAAATGCACGCAGGTGTGGCTGAAATGTATGTGCAGGATGAGAGATTTACTGCATATTATGATAAAATTGCCCCCGGCTGTGCGGTATTTTTAAGAGATGCTGTGAAGATTTTTGTGGGGAAGTAAACAATATATGTATCATATTCCGGCGGGAGGGCACAGAGACCCTCCCCTACAGTATGTGTTATAAATCAATCGTAGGGGCGGTTTCCACGCCCGCCCGTATTATATCATGCAAAAAAGAGCAGATTTCTCTGCTCTTTTTGTTATTTTATGGAGTTTTTCAGGGTTTCGATGGACTTTTTATCCACAACGCCCTTGTTATGGCTGATATTCACCAATGAAAGCGCCGCTGTATTTGCGCAGGCTGTATTTCCGGTTTTATCCATAATCACCACAGGTACGGAGTTGGAAATCTCGTTGAGCACATAAGCCTCAGGGCTTGTCTTTTCGGCAAGAGCGCACTCGTCAAAACCCTTGCCCACAAGCCAGTTGTCCTTGCCGTAATTGCCCTTTTTCAGCTCGCCCTGCATACGGCTTATGATGTCATAGTGAGATGCCGCGCCTTCGAGTGAAACATAATTCTTGTTCATAATTTTCTCCTTTTCGGTTTTGTGGATAGTTTGCCCCGAAAGAAAAAAGTTATGCAAAGAATTTTCATTCACCTATTGACAAAATAATATTATATGGCGTATAATATTATCAAAAATAAAGGAGGTGCAAAATGTCATTTGGATTGACCAGTCAGATGCTTGATGCCTGTGTGCTGGCTGTGGTTGCCCGCGAAGATGTTTACGGATATGTGCTGACACAGAATATCCGCGCTATCGTCGATATTTCCGAAAGTACACTTTACCCTGTTTTGCGCAGACTCCAGAAAGACGGTCTGCTCGAAACTTATGACCAGCCTTTCAACGGCAGAAACAGACGATTTTATAAAATAACCGACAGTGGCAAGGACAGACTTGCCCAATATCTGCTCGAGTGGCAGACATACAAGACCAATCTCGACACAATTCTTACAGGAGGTAATGACCATGAGTAAAGAACAATTTATCGCAAGGCTGAAAAATGCTCTCTCCCCTCTTTCTGCAGAGGATATCCGCAACGCTGTGGAATATTATGAAGAATATTTTGCCGATGCAGGAGAAGAAAACCAAGCCGATGTAATAAGCGCTCTCGGCTCGCCTGAGGCTCTTGCAGAAAATATAATCCGTGAAGCAGGGCAGCCTGTGCCTGTTGATAAAAGCACCGAAAAAGGCGATTTCAACGCTGTCAATATAAAAACCATCGCGGCGCGTATTGAGTTCATTCCTTCTGACCATTATGGCTATGAGTTTGAAGAATCGACCAACTGCACTATCGAGCACGGCATTGCTAATGGAGTTCTGACTGTAAGAGAGCGCAAGTCTGGAGGGCTGCTGTCGCTTTTCGGCATCACATCTCGCGGCTTTGTAAAGGTGTATTTCAAGGCAGGCACGCTGTTTGACTTTATCAATCTTTCTGCCGTAGCCGGCAGTTTAACTCTTGAAAACATCAAGGCTCTCACCTCTGATATATCGCTTACTTCGGGTGGACTTAAAACCGAAAGCTGTGATCTGGGCGCATGTACGATAACGCAAGTCAGCGGCAGTATGCGAAGTGAAAATTGCCGCTTTGCTGGGTTGAATATCCACAGTGTTTCGGGCAGTACACACATAGAAAATGCTGTTATGGGCAATATTGTGATGAAAAACACCAGCGGAAGCATTAAAATCAGCGGTAACGCCGACGGAGATATCGAGATAAGGTCGGTTTCCGGCAGTATCAAGCTGATGCTCGAGGGTAAGGCTGACGATTACAGGAAATCTATCAAGATGTCCTCCGGCTCCTGTCATATCGGCGGTATGAAGATAAAGGGAGGCTACACCGAGCTTTCCGATAGGGAATTTCTCCACAATATGACTCTCAGCACGGTCAGCGGCAGTATAAACATAGATTTCAGATAAAACCAAAGAGAGCCGATATGGCTCTCTTTTTTGTGTAAATGAGAGTATCGAATGTGGGGTTGTGCAGACCGTGAGAGGGCACAGAGGCCCACCCCTACAGGACTGTACGGGCGGCTGGAGATTCTTCGGCTTCACCTCAGAATGACATTGCAGGGACGTAAGGGCGAGCATTGCTCGTCAGCGGGACATTCGTGAATGTCCCCTACGGATTGTGCAGACCGCGAGAGGTGGACCGTCGTGGACGCCGGTCCCTACGGATTGTTTGGACACTAAAAAGCCTCCCCTGTGCAAGGGGAGGCTTAAAAGTGGATTATTATTCTTCCCAGGAGAGGTGCTTATTCCAGCTTTCGGAGAATTCGCCCTTTCTCTGGCGGCTGAGAAGCTCGACTGCGATATCCTTGACTTCCATACCTTCATAGAGGAGCTTATACATATAGTCGGAAATCGGAAGGTCGAGATTCTTGTCCTTTGCAAGATGATGGACAGCTTCGGCAGCGAAGAAGCCTTCACAGACAGCGCCAACCTTTTCGATAGCTTCCTGAGGCTTATATCCCTTGCCCAGAAGCAGACCCATACGGCGGTTTCTTGAATGGTCGGAAACGCAGGTTACGATAAGGTCGCCTGTGCCCGAAAGACCGCTGAAGGTTTCGGGATTACCGCCCATTGCAACGCCGAAACGGGCCATTTCCATAATGCCGCGTGTCATAAGCATTGCCTTTGTGTTATCGCCAAAGCCCATACCGTCAGAAATACCGACGGCGAGAGCCATAATATTCTTCATAGCGCCGCCAAGCTCTGCGCCTACCACATCAGGGGATGTGTAAACTCTGAACCAGTTGTTCATATAGATATTCTGAACAAACTCGGCAGCCTTTTTGCTCTTTGATGCGGCAACGACAGCTGTTGGCACACCGCGTGAAACTTCTTCCGCATGGGAAGGACCTGTGACAACAACGATGTTGTTTTCAGGAAGTTCGCGCTGGAGAGTGTCAGCAAGGAGGCAGTAGCCGTTTTCCTTATCAAAGCCCTTGGAGAGAAGAACGAGCTTCTGTTCCTTTGTTATGAACGGCTTGATATTTCTCGCTGTGCTTGCAACGCCGAAGGACGGCACGGCAACAACGATAAGGTCTGCCCCCTTTACACAGGAGATATCTGTTGTGATATTGATGTTTTCAGGTAGCTTTACACCAGGGAGAAGCTTTTCATTGCCGCCTTCGGCTTTGAGAAGCTCAGCTTCGCTTTCAAGGAAGCACCAGAGTGTGATGTCGTGACCGTTTTTATTGAGCAGGACGGTGTTGGCAAGACCCCAGCCGCCGCTGCCTAAAATTGTGATTTTCATTTTTTCAGTACCTCTGAAATTGTAAATAATGTCACCTTTGGTGACGCGATATATTTGCAGAGCAAATACGATATATAAATGCGATATGTCCTGTAGACGCGATATATTTCTGCGAAATACTAAAGTGTGAGTCGCATTGAAATAAAATTCTCTCCCCCCGACTTCGCTCTGCTCAGCCACCCCCCTCGTCAGAGGGAGGCAAGGGGATTGTGCAAACCGCAGGAGATTTTTCGTCTGCAACTCAGAATGACAAGTGTCTGCTACTTCTTCTCCACGTCTTTGAGAAGCTTTGCTTTAAGGTCGATCTTCGATTCTGTGCCTGCGATAAGTCTCTTTATGTTGCTTCTGTGAAGCCAGAAAAGATATGCTGCAAGGCAGGTGAAATATACGAGCAGGACAGGGTCGCTGCCGTAGTTGATGAAAATATAAATCCACGCTGTGATGATGGCGCAGAATGTGCCTATCGAAATCATCTTTGTGGAAAGGAAGCCTATTGCGAACAGAAGAAGCACAGGGAATGTCATCTTCCAGTCGAACATAAGCAGGATAGCCAGTGAGCAGGCTACGCCTTTGCCGCCCTTGAAGCCATAGAAAATCGGCTTGGCATGGCCGAGCACAGCAAACGAGCCTGCGATGAGGACAGGATATTCAATTCCCACCCATTTTGCAATGAGGATAGGAACGACAACCTTGAGAACGTCGCCCAGAAGGACGATTACCGCCTTCTTTGCCCCAAGTGTACGCAGGGTATTTGATGCGCCTGCGTTACCTGAGCCGTAATTTCTTACGTCGATGCCGTAAAGGACTTTTGAAATAAAAATGGATGTGCTGAATGAGCCGCAGAGATAAGAAAACACGCTGACTAAAATATACTTCAACACTTCCATATTACTCCTGCTCCCCTCTCTGTCTTACAATCATTTTGATAGGTGTGCCCTTGAAGCCATAGACATCTCTGATGCGGTTTTCAAGGTAGCGGAGATAGGAATAGTGGAACAGCTTTGCATCGTTGCAGAAGCATACGAATGTCGGTGGCTTTACGCCGATCTGAGTCATATAGTAGACCTTGAGGCGCTTGCCCTTGTCTGTAGGAGGCTGAACTCTTGTTGTAGCCTCAGCCAGGATGCTGTTGAGCTGACCTGTTGTGATACGGGTATTGTTCTGCTCATAAACTTCGTTGATGATCGGATAGAGATTATCGACTCTCTGACCTGTCATTGCGGAGATGAACACGATAGGTGCGTAAGGCATATATGCCAGCTCTGTTCTGATCTTGTTTTCAAATTCTTTCTGGGTGCCTGTTTCCTTTTCGATAAGGTCCCACTTGTTTACAGCGATAATGCAAGCCTTGCCGTTGTCGTGGGCATAGCCTGCGATCTTTGTATCCTGATCTGTGATGCCGTCGACAGCGTCGATCATGATTACACATACGTCTGCGCGCTCGATACTCATCATAGCTCTCATAACCGAGAACTTTTCAACAGATTCCTCAATCTTGCTCTTGCGTCTGATACCTGCTGTATCGACGAAGGTGTACTTGCCGTACTTGTTGTCGATGTCTGTGTCGATGGAGTCGCGTGTTGTGCCTGCTACGTTAGATACGATAACGCGCTTTTCGCCGCTGATTCTGTTGATAAGGGAGGATTTGCCTGCGTTAGGCTTGCCGATAACGGCAACATTGATGCGTTCCTCCTTTTCCTCTTCTTCAAAGGCATCCTTCGGGAAATACTTGAAGCATTCGTCGAGAAGGTCGCCTGTGCCGTAGCCGTGGAGGGAGGAAATGCCTATTGGGTCGCCCATACCGAGATTGTAGAATTCATAGAACTCTGCAGGTGGGTGGCCCGGGGCATCCATCTTGTTTACAGCTAAAACGACAGGCTTCTTGCTCTTTTTGAGCATTGTGCCGACTTCTTCGTCGGCAGCTGTCACGCCTGTTCTAAGGTCTGTGATAAAAATAATAACGTCGGCATGGTCGATGGCGATGAGAGCCTGTTCACGCATGAACTTCAAAATCTCATCGTCTGTTCTCGGCTCGATACCGCCTGTGTCAATAACTCTGAAAGGAGTGTTTCTCCACTCTGCATCGGCGTAGATACGGTCGCGTGTCACGCCCGGTCTGTCTTCTACGATGGCATATCTCTTTTCTGTTATACGGTTAAAAAGAGCACTCTTGCCCACGTTAGGACGGCCTATAATTGCAATTACAGGTTTAGCCATATATAACCTCTTTTCTTACAAATTTGCCAGGGTATTTACAAACTGCGCGCCGTCGATTTCGCACACAGTTATCTTGATGTCAAGTTCTTTTTCGATCTCCTCAATCGTCACATCGTCAAGGAAAACAGTTTCGCCGTGACGGAGCATGACAACAGGGAGAAGTACATTCTTGTGGCAGTCGGCATTTTTAAGCTGTGAGATAATATCACGGCCTGTTACAAGACCGGCAACCGTTACATTTTCGCCGTAGAAATCGTTTCTGATTCCCACAGTATTACATTTTAAATTATGCCATTTATTTCGGCAATAGTCAAGCATTTTCTCCATAAATGGGGCGGCATCCATGCCTGTAACCACCGTGAATGGAGTTTTCGGTGTATTTTCTTCATAATCGAGCTCGTCTTTAAGCTGGTCCTCAAAAAGCGGCATAAGACCGACGCCGTTGTCGAGCTGTTCAAAGTCCATATAATAATCCACATCAGGGAATGGCAGATTTGCCTTGATGTAGAATTCGTCGGAGGCGTGGACGAGAGCTTCGCCGTGCTTTTCCTCGTTTTCCTTACGGAAATCATCGATTATTTCAATGCACTCTCTGGCGCACTTTTCGTCCATTGGTGTGAGAGGATAAAGACCTTCTCTGTGCTTTGTAAGTCCGACAGGTACACAGGCGATGGAAGATACACTTGGGTATAAATCGGACAGGTCACGGAGAGTCTTTTTAAGGTTTTCGCCGTCGTTTACACCCGGGCAGACGACAATCTGTGTCTTGATATCAAGCCCTGCTTCGGCGAAAGTTTTAAGGTGACGGAGGGCATCGCCTGCAAAGCGGTTGCCCAGCATGAGCTTGCGCAGCTCAGGGTCTGTTGTATGGACAGAGATATTGAGCGGGGAAAAGTGCATCTTGACGATTCTTTCTGCGTCCTTGTCGGAGATATTTGTCAGGGAGATATAGTTGCCCACAAGGAAAGAAAGGCGCGCATCGTCGTCCTTGAAGTAAATTGTCTCTCTCATGCCCTTTGGATTCTGGTCGATGAAGCAGAAAATGCACTTGTTGTAGCAGCTCTTCTGCTCGTCCATAAGATATGTTTCAAAATTGAGACCGATATATTCGCCCTCATCCTTTTTTATATTGAAATGCAGCTTTTCGCCGTTTCTGTCCACTTCGATGTCAAGCTTGTCATCGTAAGTATAGAACTGATAATCGAAAACATCTTCGATGCGGTGCTTGTTGACAGAAAGCAGAATGTCACCTGCTCTGATGCCCGCCTTTTCAGCAAAGCTGCCGTTGTCTACCGAGATTATCTGTGCGCTCATGGATAAACCCCCTTGGTTTAAATGATATGCCTTTCAGGCATGAATTGACTTTGTCATAAATTGTCCCTTGGGGACATTGAGGTATCTGCGATGCTATTTGATAGGTTTTCTCTCCCCCCGTCACTTTGTGACACCCCCCTCGTCAGAGGGAGGCAAGGAGGCAGATTGTAAAATATGTTCATGAATATACCCCACGATTTTATGTGTGATAAATCACATTGAATAGATCAACAACCCCTCCGTCACACATTTGTGTGACACCTCCCCTTGCACAGGGGAGGCTATTGGGGTCCGCTGTTTGCATGGACTGATTTCTAAAAAAAATAGAGGAGAAAAACGCTTCCTCCTCTACCTTCATTGTGATAATTATTCAGCAACTTCAATAACCTTACGGCCGCCGTATGTGCCGCAAGCCTTACATGCTCTGTGTGGAAGAACATACTCACCACATGTTGGGCACTTTACGATGCCTGGCATGTCGAGCTTCCAATGTGAACTTCTTCTCAAATCTCTTCTCTGTCTGCTGACTTTTCTCTTTGGTACTGCCATGGTCCTACACCTCCTGTATTTATGAAGCTATTTTTAAATTATTTTTTTATTTCTTTAAAAGCTCTGCGAGCTTTGCAAGCCTTGGGTCGATCTCTCTTGTTTCGCAAGAGCAGGTCGTTTCATTTAAATCGCATCCGCACTTAGGGCAAAGACCTTTGCAGTCTTCCTTGCACAGATATGCGATATCGATATCCATAATAATATCAGGCACGATGATGTCGTCTGTTTCGATCTCCTCACTGCCTGCGTAGTACATTCCTTCTGTCTCCTGCCCTTCATCTTCACTTTCTGTGCTGATGAGGTAATGCATTTCCTGAGTTTTATCCACAGTAAACTCCTTCATGCATCGTGCGCAATGAACTGTCAGTGTAAATTCGGCTTTGGCATCAAAAGTTACCACGCCTGCTCTGTCTTCAATGACACCACTTACCTTTATTGGGGCTTGAAAAGGAAACTCATAGTTGACATTTTCGCCAGATAAATCTATACTATATTCAAAAGACTTTGAACGTGTCTGGCTCTGCGCCAGAGACTTAAGACTGATTAACATATTGCACCACCTTATTGATACAAAGAGTATTATAATCGTTTTGACCCGTTTTGTCAAGATTTATTTTATACTTTTTGTAATTAAATTTTGGATTTGGGAAAATATGGAATAAGCATTTATAATTTACAATCCCCACTGTCTGTAAGCCTCCTTTGATTCAAGGGAGGGGGACCACGAAGTGGTGGAGGGATTATATTATTAAATGTGACTTGTCACACCTCATCGTTCCGCAGGAACATATCGCTCGCCGTCAGGCGAATATCGCGCTGCTCAGCAGTATATCGAGTGCGTAAGCACATATCACTTTTGCGTCAGCAAAAATATAAAGGAGTAACTATGAAATCTTTTACAATATCTAAAAATGACAGCGGTCAGCGCCTTGACAAATTCGTTCTCAAGGTATGCCCTTCCCTGCCGACTTCACAGCTCTATAAATATATACGCTTAAAACGCATAAAAGTCAATGGAAAAAAATGTGAAATCGCATATAAATTGGCTGTGAACGACCTTGTCGAGATGTATATCAACGATGAATTCTTTGAAAAACCCGACGAAAACACGATTTTTATGAAGATAGATCCGAAACTGGACATTGTTTTCGAAGATGAAAATATTTTATTGGTCGACAAAAAAGTGGGCATGGTTGTCCATGAGGACGACGACGGCACTACTGATACATTAATAAATAATATAAAAGCATATCTTTACAAAAAGGGCGAGTGGGACCCTGAGAAGGAAAACAGCTTCACGCCTTCCCTTTGCAACCGCATCGACCGCGGCACAGGCGGCATTGTAATTGCGGCAAAAACTGCTGCCGCCCTCCGCATTATGAATGAGAAAATAAAGAATCGCGAAATGGAGAAATATTATCTCCTGCTCTGCTTCGGCAAGTTCAGCAAGAACAACGGTACAGTGAGAAACTTCCTCCTGAAAGATGAAAAGCAGAACAAGGTATTTGCTTACAATAACCCTAAACCGGGGGCAAAGACGGCTGTTACCCACTACAAAGTTCTCGGCTACAAAAAGGGTATCTCCCTTGTGGAATGCCGTCTGGAGACCGGCAGAACCCATCAGATTCGCGTTCACATGGCAGGCCTCGGCCATCCTCTTGTCGGCGACACAAAGTACGGCACAAACAAGCAGAATCAGGGCTATCCATATAAAAATCAATGTCTCTATTCATACAAGCTCGGCTTTGACTTTGAAGGCGACAGCGGCGAGCTCAGTTATCTCAAGGGCAGAGAGTTTACAGCGGAAAATATTTATTTTATGGAATTTTTTGAAAAACTTTAAAAAACTTGTCCTGTTTTGGCATAACAGATTGTCTTATATATAGAAGATGCAGTTACAGCGGAATGTCGGGACGCCATTCCCTACAAATATTTCACCACCCACGAAAGGAGGTATCCCTTTGCTTTTTCGTATACCATTCGGACTTTCTCTTTCCATTTCCCAGCAGGATATGCTGCACAAACTTTACACCGAATATGCCTCCCTCATGCTGAAGGCGGCAAAGAGCATCCTCAAAGACGACCACAAGGCAGACGATGCCCTTTCGGAAAGCTTCATGCGTGTGCTGAACAATCTGAATACTATAGAGCATCTTGCGCCGGGTCAGGTCAAAAAATATATGCTCATCGTGGCGAAAAACGTCTGCTTCAATATGCTTAAAAAGGAAAAAGGGGTGGATAATATAGATGAGCTCAATCTTTCAGTGCAGTCGGTCGAAAACGATGTCATCGGCCGTGACGGAGAAAACCGTGTGCTTGCCATTGTAAAATCTCTGCCCGACATTTACCGCGACGCCATTTATCTTAATCTTGTCCTCGACCTTTCCACAAAGGAGACGGCAGAATCTCTGGGCATAAGTACAGAAAATGTACGCAAGCGAGTATGGCGCGGCAAGAGGATGCTGAAAGAAATGCTGAAAAAGGAGGGTTTCGACTATGAGTAAAAGTTTTAAGGAAAATATTATAGAAAAGGCTTTTGACCGTGCCTACGAAGATGAGATCCTGCTTTTTTCCGAGCAGAAGGTGGCGGCAGATACCAATTTCGACAGGGAGTTCAAAGATACAATTCTCCCGCAGGCAAACCGCATGAACAAGTATTACACAAAGGTTTTCGGTCTGGTTTTAAGAAAATCCACATTCTATAACCTGCTGATATGCTTTGTTACGGTAGCGTTCATTCTTATTATGATAGCGATGTTTGGATAGTTTTACGGGAGGGCGCAGAGACCCTCCCCTACAGGATTTGTGCGTAAGAGGTTGAAAGATTCTTCGGCTATGCCTCAGAATGACAGTATAGGAAAATCTGAAGCCTCCCCTGTGCAAGGGGAGGCAATAATAAGCTTACGCCATTGGGGTTGAAAGATTCCTCACTGCGCTTTGGAATGACATAGTTAGGTGGCTCTGTTTGCATAATCTCATAATAATTCTTCATACCCATAACGGATGTTTTATTAAACATCCGTTAATTTTTTCGTCAAAGTCAAAAGTGAGTATTCGGGAGTAAAAAGAAGCATAAATGAGCATTTGAAAGAAAACCCAAAAGCAGATAAAAAAGCTTCAAAAAAAGTGTGACTTTTTCTGCAAAAATCCTTGACATTTGCATGTTTTTTGTATATATTTTAGTTATCATAATTATTATGCCGTACTGCGGCAATTTTTATAAAGTACTCCGCTTTGCGGGAAAGAGTGGTGGGAAATGAAAGACAATCTCATTCGCCTTG
>SVKW01000143.1 GCA_015068285.1 Oscillospiraceae bacterium
TCGGCTCGCCCGATGCCACCAGCGAAATGATGCTGAAAGTCCTGCTTTTGCTGAGAAATGAGTACAAATTCTATGGATATATCCATGTGAAAGCCATTCCGGGCACAGACGAAAAGCTTCTCTCCGCCCTCGGCACGCTTGCCGACCGAATGAGCGTCAACATCGAGCTTCCCTCCAGCGATGGGCTGAAGCTTCTGGCTCCCGACAAGAAAAAGGAGGATATTTTAAAGCCGATGGGGTTTATAAAGCAGGGCATCAGCCAGAATGGCAGCGACCTTGTGAAATACAGACACGCACCAAAGTTTGTCCCTGCAGGGCAGAGCACCCAGATGATAATCGGCGCAACCCCAGATTCCGACTATAAAATCCTCAATCTTACGGCGGCGCTTTACAAGAAATATTCCCTCAAGCGGGTGTTTTTCTCGGCGTATATCCCAATAGTCGATGGCAGAAATCTTCCCGCCCTCGGTACCAAGCCTCCGCTTCTGCGTGAGCACAGACTTTATCAGGCAGACTGGCTTTTACGCTTTTATGGCTTTGAAGCTTCGGAGATTCTCGACGAAAACAACCCCGATTTCAACCCTTATATCGACCCGAAATGCAACTGGGCGATAAATCACATGGAGTTTTTCCCTGTGGATGTCAACAAGGCAGACCGGGAGCAGCTTCTCAGAGTGCCGGGTATCGGTGTCAAATGCGCCTATAAGATTTTAAAGGCGCGAAAGGCCGGAAAGCTTGATTTTGACGGGCTGAAAAAGCTTGGTGTGGTGCTCAAAAGAGCAAAATATTTCATCACCTGCTCTGGCAAAACCATGCAGGGCATAAAAATAGAATACGCCCCTGTCATGTCGGCTCTGATGTCGGGCGCAACTTATGAGGCGTATACGATGCAGAATTACGAGCAGCTTTCGCTGTTTGACGAAAACAGACTTATTTCAAAGGAGGATGTGGTCAAATGTCTTACAGGTCAAATATAGTTTATGTCTACGACGGCAGTTTTGACGGGCTATTGTCGGTGATTTTCGATGCATTCTCCCGCAGAGAGGTGCCTGAACATATATTTACATACGACAACGAAGAAAACACCCTTTTTGCCGTCCACGAGGTTGAAACCGCCGATGACAAGGCGAAAAGGGTGGCCAAATGGCTGAGAGGCTTTTCCACTGATGTTTTCACGGTTTTCTATTATGGCTACCTCACCTGCGTGAAAAACAAGGAAATGGAGCTTCTCATGCTTGCCATCAAGCTGAACAAAGAGGGTAAAAATGCCATTTTTGATGTCAGTTCGAGGGCAGTTCACACTCTGAACAAAGGTATTTTAGCCTTAAAAAACGAAAGCCATCTCTTTTGCGGCTTCGTCCGCTTCACAGAGTACAGCGGGGTGCTTGTTTCGGAGATTCAGCCGAAAAATATAGTGCTTCCCGTTATTCTCAAGCATTTTGAAACCCGCTTCCCCAACGAGCGTTATATGATAATCGACCGCACACACAAGTCAATATTGATTCACGATTACCGCGGCAGCCAGATGGCGAATTACACCGATTTTGATCTGCCGCCGATTCCGCCAAACGAGCTGATGATTCAGGACCTCTGGTGCGGATTTTACGATACAGCCGCCATTGACCAGCGCCGCAATTACAAGTGCCGCATGGGGCATATGCCAAAGCGCTACTGGGCGACGATGACAGAAATGAAAGACCTTCTGCGTGATGAAACGATACGCAGTATAAATACAGAAAGGCACGATGCTCTTGCTCCGCGCGCGGCAGGCACATCACATTAGAAAGGAATTGTTATGACAAAGTTATTTTTAGGCGTTTTTGATATTATGGTTTCCCTTTTTCTCTGGGTGCCTTTCGGCATCGCCTGCCTTATGGCTCTCGGCGGCATAAGACGCATTTTCATGCACAAGCTCAACCGCAAAACTGTATCTGTTCTTGCTTTTTCGCTCCTTTACATCGGAGCTTTTGCCTATCTTTATATTTACAGACCTGATGCTCTCGCTCCGGTTTTCTGCATGATAACCTGCCTTGTGCCTGTTGTCGACTCCTCTCGCCGACTTGTAAAAGAAAAGCATTAAAAACAAAAAGAGCCTTGCTGTGCAAAGCTCTTTTTCAAACTGACAATGCTGAATGATGTGGACTGATCTATAACTGCTGCGCCGTAGGCACTAACCTAATAAATCCGCAAAAATCCATGACATGTGCATGGATTTTTGCACCTCTATCGGGCAAGTGTGTGCGAAGCATGCGCGCAGACCGATGTAAACTCGAACAAAGCCCGCTTTGTTCGACATATAAAAAAGAGCCTTGCAATGCAAAGCTCTTTTATTTTAACCGTATAATTACTTAAGAACGATCTTCTTTGCAGACATCTGAACTGGGTAATCGTCTGTCATAAGACCGAAGTTGGTGATTTCAACGATGTCCTGCTTCTGGATATCTGTGATCTCGATTTCGTTGCCCTCTGCATCGACAAGCTCTGTGTCGGAATGGAGAGAGATAACAGCCTTTGTGAAGTCCTGACCTTCAGCTTCTACAAAGATAGACTCTGTGTCAGGGTCTGTCGAAAGAACTGTGCCCTGAAATGTGAGGATTTCGCCCGGCTCAGGAAGCTGCGGCTCATTATTGCTGCAAGCAGAAAGGGCAAAAACTGTCACGAGGACCAACAACATGGATACGTACTTCTTCATAATTAAATAACTCCTTGAACTACTGTATTTTCAACGCCGTTCTTATTTTACGGCTCCTTAAGTCTTTATACTGGTTTTTAGTGGCATAAATTGACACATATATATTATAACACAAAAATTCACAAATGTACACAATTATTTTTAAAATTTTCTCAAACAAATGTTTGCTTTTTGCAATATTATGTGATATAATAACTATATAAGAGAATTTTGTCTTTTTCGTGTCGTTTTAGTACATAATTTGAAACCGGAGGTGGGTATTTTGAAAAAACTCGGTGCAAAACGTACTCAGATACTTGATTTTATTCTTAAATATTCCTCGGAAAACGGCTTTCCCCCATCTATAAGAGAGATTTGTGACGCTGTCGGGCTCAAATCCCCGTCCACCGTCCATTCTCATCTTAAAATCCTCAAGGAAAACGGCTATCTTGACGACAACGGCGGCAAGACCAGAAGCCTTACCCTTGTCAAGCAGAGCACAGCCAAGCAGGTGCCGATTCTCGGTACTGTCACAGCCGGTGCGCCTATCCTCGCTTACGAAGATGCTCTCGGCTTTATCAGCTACGACGGAAATATATCCGGTGAGCTTTTTGCCCTCAATGTCAAGGGTGATTCCATGATAAATGCCGGCATTCTCGACGGCGACGTTGTGGTTGTCAAGAAGACCCCTGCCGCAAACAACGGCCAGATTGTCGTTGCCCTTCTCGGCGATGAAGCAACTGTAAAGCGTCTTAAATTAGCTGACGGCCATGTGTGGCTCATGCCTGAAAACGAGGCTTATTCGCCAATTCCGGGCGACGAGGCTTCCATTCTCGGCATAGTTATCGCCCTCCACAGGGAATATTAAACTGCCTACCATTATTAGACAGTTTTTTCTCAAAAAAGTTTCATCTTTTTTCAAAAAATTTGAATATTTTTTCACCGTCTGCATAATATTTGTCAGGCGGTGATTTTTTATGTTATACAGCGATCAGCTTACAAAAAGCGTTACAAATATGTCCACCATCACGGGCGAAAGCCGTTTTCAGGGCGAAACAGTGCTGAAATACTCGGTGTCTTACCCCAGTATTGAGCTGAATCAGAAGCTTTTGCCCAAGCTTTACATCAACAATACATATCTGCGGTTTGCCCAGAATGCCTGCCGCTATATCGTCAACAATTACTACACCACGGCCTGTCGGCTTTATTCCTCTCTCGACAGGGAGTTTGAGCCGCTGGAAATTTCATGTGAAATGAGCGTCATGTACGAAAACCGCGGCTTTCTTTCGGTGTTTTTCGATACCTATGAGCGGCTTGGCGAAACCGTTCTCAAAACAAGGCGGCACAGCGACACATGGAATCTTGCCATCGGCAAAATCATTCCAATCGGCTCGTTTTTCAATATGGGCACCAATTTCAGGAGTGTTTTCTTCCGCGAGATAACATCGGCAATTCAGACTGAGCTTGAGGCCGACGCGGACAGATATTTTTCCGACTGGAGGGAGATTCTGCCTTACAAGCTTGATTTTTCCAACTATTATCTTGCCGACGACGGTTTTGTGATTTTCTTTCCCGAATATTCCATCGCGCCCAAGCGGTCCGGTCTGCCATCGTTTTTAGTGCCTTATAAGCGGTTTGGCAGTACACTCAGGTATGATTTATAGTGTATTTACAATTATTCTATTTACATTTTCCCCGGTTTTTGGTATAATTATTTGTATACTGAAACAGGAGGAAGCAAATGATAATCGTAAAAATACTGTTTCTTCTGCTGCTTATGATTTTTACGGCCGCTGTCGGCGCGCTTTACTATGCGCCTGCATATCTGCCGTTTGATTTTCTCGTTACAGCGAAAAATCTTATACACGCCACACACCAGACTCAGGACATCACATTCGTGGTCTTTTATGCCCTTGTTGCTATATGCCTGCTCTGCTTTATCCTTATTGTGACAACAAAGAGCCGCAGGCTGAAAAGACGCCGCAAAAAGCTGACAAAGATGTTCGAGCAATACGGCGCAAAGTATGCTGCAGAGGATAAGGAAATCAACTTTTAGGAGGACAAAATGAGCGAAAATAACGGAAATAAAAATATTTTTGAAGAAATGTTTGAAGAAAAGAAGAGCGCACCTGAGGTGAATCTCGCTGAAAAGTTTGCCGCTGAAAGAGAAGCCAACGAGCACACTCTCGTAGGCGAATACGAAGGCGACGCGCAGGCAAGACTTTTCAAGAAGGTTGCATGGGGCTCCGGTCTTGCCGGCGTTATCATCGGCGGCATCCTCATCTATTTCTTCGGTCAGTATATGTAATCGAATAAAAATCAAGCGGTATCGAAACGATACCGCTTTTTTATTATGTA
>SVKW01000144.1 GCA_015068285.1 Oscillospiraceae bacterium
GGTAAGGTTGTAGGCGGTCTCACAGACGTATATCCAAATCCAAAGCAGCAGCGCGTTCTCCCTGTTGAATATGACAAGATCAACGCTCTCATCGGCATCGAACTTACAAACGAAGAAATCGACAAGTATCTTAACATGGTTGAATGCTTCGTTGAAAACGGTATGGCAAAGATTCCGTTCTACCGTGACGATATCGAAAGAACAGCAGACCTTGCTGAAGAAGTTGCTCGTCTTTACGGTTATGACAGAATCCCATCCACAATCAACGCAGGCGAAACAACACAGGGCGGCTACACAGATGCTCAGAAGTTTGAAAAGAACATCAAGACTCTCTCCATGGGTCTCGGCTATTCCGAAATGATGACACTTTCCTTCATCGGCGAAAAGGTATTCGACAAGCTCCATCTTGCTGAAAACGATGCAAAGCGTATCGCAACTGTTATTATGAACCCACTCGGCGAAGATCAGAAGCTTATGAGAACAACTTCCGTTCACTCTGCCCTCGAAATCGTTGCAAGAAACTACAACTTCAACGCTCCGATGGTAAAGCTCTTTGAAATCGCAAAGACATATTCTCCAAAGCTTGACGAAAACGGCAAGGCTGATATGTCCGTTCTTCCTGATGAATACAAGATCCTCACAATGGCTAACTACGGTGCAGGCGACTTCTTCGCTCTCAAGGGCGCTGTTGAAGCTCTCTTCAAGGCTCTTTCCATCAAGAACTTCACATTTGAACCATGCAAGGACAATGTGATGTATCACCCTGGCAGAACTGCTGTTATTATGACAGGTGACAAGGTATTCGGTACAATCGGCCAGATTCACCCTGTTGTTGCAAAGGAATACGGCATCGACACAGAAGTTTACATGGCTGAAATCGATACAGCAGTTATGTTTGAGCTTCACGAAGGCGAAAAGGTTTACAAGGCACTTCCAAAGTATCCTGCAGCAACTCGTGACCTTGCTCTTCTTTGTGACGAAGACGTTCCTGTAATTCACCTTGAAAACGCTATCCGTGAAGTTGGCAGCAAGATGCTTGAAGATGTCAAGCTCTTTGACGTATTCCGTCACGAAAAGCTTGGCGCAGGCAAGAAGAGCGTAGCATTCTCCCTCACTCTCAGAAACTCCGACCATACTATCACAGACGAAGAAGTTGACAAGGTTATCAGAAAAGCACTCATCAACCTTGAAAAGAAGTGCGGCGCAGCTCTCAGAAGTTAATTTTTGGTTATTTTCAATAAAATGAGGGAGGTTAATTTCTCCCTCATTTTTTATGTGATTTTTCTTTACATTTTATTTAAAATAGGGTATAATAACTATATTGATTTATTCCGCGGAGGTAAGATTTATGTTCGAAGGAACAAGAAAGTTTTCTGTTGTAGATGACGAGAGTCTGGAAATGAAGAAGATCCTGACTACCGTTTATGATGCCTTGCGTGAAAAGGGTTATAATCCTATAAATCAGATCGTCGGTTATATCCTGTCCGAAGACCCTACTTACATCACAAATCACATGGGCGCAAGAAGTCTTATCTGCAAGCTCGACAGAGATGAACTCCTTCAGGAGCTTGTAAGAAAGTATCTCGCAGACTAACTAAATCCCCAAGCCACTCATAAGAGTGGCTTTTTTGTTTGCGTACAAGCAATGCTCGCCCCTACATCTCTACTCTGTCATTCTGAGGCATAGCCGAAGAATCTCCACCCCGTTTGCACAATCCTGCTGAGACGACTGCCTCCCTTGCCTAAAGGGAGGGGGACCGCTTGCGGTGGAGGGATTTACAACATCCCGCAACCCACAATCTATGTAGGGAATGGTGTCCTCGACATTCCGCGGACGAGCAATGCTCGCCCCTACAATGGTTTTTCCGTGAACAATTTTGTAGGGGAGGGTCTCTGCGCCCTCCCGCATCCAGCGGTTTGCACAATCCTGCTGAGACGACTGCCTCCCTTGCCTAAAGGGAGGGGGACCGCTTGCGGTGGAAGGATTTACAACATCCCGCAACCCACAATCTATGTAGGGAATGGCGTCCTCGACATTCCGCGGACGAGCAATGGTTGCCCCTACAATGGTTTTTCCATGGACAATTTTGTAGGGGAGGCTCTCTGCGCCCTCCCGCATCCAGCCGCTTATACAATTTCCCATAAAACAAAAAGGACGGAAATCCGTCCTTTTTCTATATTTTTCTTATTTCATTGACATATCCCTTGCCGCCGACGAAAACCGCTGTTATTTTTTCGCCTTCATTTTCTATATCAACAATGATTTCCGAAGGGGCATTCAGCTCATATCCCTGCTCGAAAACATATCGGTTTTTGCGTATGCCATAATTCCAGAGATAGCCTGCAAGAGCGCAGTTTGATGTGCCCGTTGCCGATTCCTCATCAATATCATAAAGGGGCGCAAAATTGCGGCATACAGCCGTTACACCATCATTTTTCAGCGCAAAGGCATGGACTCCCACCACATTTTTCGCCCTGCTCAGCTCTGTCATTGCGGCAAAGTCAGGCTTGAGCTGTGACAGCGCCTTTTCGTCCTTTATCGGCAGCATTATGTCGCGCAAACCTGTGGAAACTATCTGAATCGGGTAGTTTTTGCCGATATTGCAGGTATTTATTATATCTATGAAGTCATTTTCCCACAATTTTTCCGAAAACTCAGGCAGATTCTGCTCCATGAAAATCATATCACCCTGCAGCTTAATACGCAGCACACCTGCCCCTGTTTCGATGGTATATTCTGTTTTATTCAGCTTGCCAAGCTGAGAAAGCACGGTGAAAGTGGCAATAGTTGCGTGACCGCAAAGCGGGACTTCCTCAGCAGGAGTGAAGTATTCCAGTTTAAAATCCGCCTTGTCTGAATTGTTCACAAATGCCGTCTCGGAATACCCCATAATTCTGGCGATATTCAGCTTTTCGGCGGCGGTTTCGGGGATATTTTCCACCATAACCCCAGCCTTGTTTCCGCCCTTGCCGTCCTTAGCAAAAGCGCTTGCAACATAAATATCCATACTACTCCTCCAGAATCATCGGCAAAGTAAGCCAGAATTCAAGGTCAAAATGAGGCTTTGGAAAATCGGGCGCGCCATAGGGATAAATCTCATGGGTACAGCGAATTTCGCCCCATTCGTATGCCGTGTTGACACTCTTTTCGGCAAGAATATTGCCCGAAATGCGGTAGCTGAACTGATAAAGGTGCCCATTTTCCTTTTCAATCATCTGGCAGACATAGGTTGCCTTTTCAGGCGGGATGCCAAGGCTGTCAAGAATCTCAAGCACTTCCTTCGGCAGTTTTCTCTCCCTTGCAAGAGCAAGAAAATTGCGGCAATGAAGGCATTCACAGCCCCATTCAGAGTATTTCTCATAGTATTTTTGGGTGATTTCCCCGTCGATTTCAACGGAATATCCCATAATATCAAGCTTTTTCACAAGGTTTCACCTCCGGCTCGGCCTTTGCTATAATATCAACTATTGTATTTGTGCCGATAATCAGATAATGCACAGCATTCTTTGGAAAAAGCGGACTTTTCGCCTTGAAAATATTCAGATATTCGCTGTCTTCCGATTTATAAAATCTGCTGTCGCACTTCCACAAATCGGCGCGGTATGTTTCGTCGGTGATATTGTAGGCAACGATATTTTCGTGGCGGAATATTATCTCAAAAGGCCTTTCTGTCCGTTTATCGTCACACATAACGAAAGAAACGCCATCTAAGTTGTACTTTATTTGTGCCACATCATACTGTCCGTCCCTGTGTATGCTCCATTTTTCCATACTATTCCTCCATCATCATTGCAATCTTGTCAAAATGCTGGCTTAAATCGGCATAGCCGCGGTAGAATACGCTGATTACTTCGTTGCCGTTACGGACAAACACCCATGTTACGCCCTCGCCGTTTGTCAGCATATAGCCTTCCTCGATGCCGTTATAGGCAATCTCTGTGCGGTTAAAGCCTTCAGGGGTGTCAAGATTTTCAATGCGGAAGGTCTGCTTATGCAGGTCGTCAAGCAGGGCATCCGCCATAAAGCCAAGACGGAGCTCGTAGTGCTTTATCTCCATCTGGGGCTCGTAAGGCTTTTCATTGTGCTTCCAGAATTTGCCGAAAATCTCGCCGCCCGAATGGATTTCATACCAGAAATTTGTCAGCGGAGTCCAGTTTCGCACGCTGAAATTGGTGTAATCCTGTCCGTTATACATGTATTTTGCATTATACTTGAAGCCCTTGCCTTCAATTTCATCAAGCTGCATAACATAGAAATCAGGGGCGTGGAGCTTATCGTGGACTGTGCTTCCCGAGCGGTAAATGCCGTAAAACGGCAGGAAATATGTGCATATCATTGCAGCTATCAGCAAGACAAAAATCAATACGCGGTAAAAATTGAAACGGGAATATTTCTTGTCGTGAGTAAGATGCTCACCCGACTGGAGGCGACCAAGCAGTTTCTTCACCTTTATATAGTCCCAGATGCAGTCAAACCAAAGTATCGGATAAAGGGCGAAGATGAAAACCAGGGCAAGGCTGCGGTCACTCTCCACCATATCAATGACAGGAGTGCTTCCGCCAAACCACATATAAATGAGCAGAGCCATTATAGCAGCTCCCGAAATAATCGAGAAAATCATATTTTTTCGTGCGGATTTCAGCACTTTTTTATAGATTTCGCTTTGAATTTCAGTATCTGTATGAATCTCGGCGGCATCTTCATCGGCACGCCATATAAAGGCATAGCGTGAATAACGGCAGACAAAATCCCAGCCGAAGCTTTCATACATATCGCTGACATCCTGCGGAGGATACTCCTGCTCCATATCTGCTTTAGGCTCAAGACGGTATTTCATACGCTTGGGCTGACATTTTTCAAAGAGGGCATAAAGGCTCCATATACCCTTGAGCGCCCAGCCTTTTTCAGCCATATCGGATGCCCAATTTTCAAAAATCTCGGTATCAAACATACTGCAAGGGATGATTTTAAGCTTATACTTCAT
>SVKW01000145.1 GCA_015068285.1 Oscillospiraceae bacterium
CGAGATTGTGAGAGTGCTTTTCGATGAGCTGTGTTATGGTTTCCATGCCGAGCAGCTCGTCTGTTTTTGGTATCTGTCTGAAAAGATTGTATGACATAATTTGTTTGTTAACTCCTGGAATTGTTGCATTTTATATGAATTGGCTTGCGCCATGAATTGCATAAATGCATGAATTGATGCATAGCATCATGAATTGTTCCTTTGGAACATTGTGGTGTGACAAGTCACATTTTATAAATTTTCACTCCCTCAGTCACACTTCGTGTGCCAGCTCCCGCCGGGGTCCCCGACAAGCCTGCTTGTTGGGGTGTGAATCAAGGGGAAGGCTGAAAATATGTGTCTCCGACGGATTTTATAGGCGGGCGGGCGTGGAAACCCGCCCCTACATTATTATATTAGTTCTTTGGTGCGCAGGCTTCGTGAGCTTCCTTAAGCTTTACAGGGATCTGGATATTCTGTGGGCAATGGCTCATGCACTTGCCGCATTCGATACACTGTGTTGGGTCTTTCTTGGAATGGGAGAAGAGCTGAGCATAGAGGAATGTCTGGGACTGGCTCTTATCGAGGACACGAACTGTATCGTTGTAATACTTGAAGATGCCTGGGATATCAACGCCCATCGGACATGGCATACAATATGCACAGCCTGTGCATGCAACGAGAGTCTTCTTGTTCCATTCTTCTCTTGCTTCGTCATAAGCCTTGAGCTGTTCTTCTGTAAGATGATTTGGCTCGTACTTATCAAAAGTCTTGAGGTTTTCCTTAACGTGTTCAACGCTGGAGCAGCCGGAGAGCATTACTGTGCATTCAGGCTGGTTGATAAGCCATGCGAAAGACTTTTCGCCGTATGTTTCGCCCGGAACCTTTGCAAGCTTTTCAGCTACATTTTCAGGTGGTGTCTGGCCGAGCATACCGCCGCGGAGGGATTCCATGATGATTACAGGGAGACCCTTTGCGCTTGCGTACTTGAGACCTTCTTCGCCTGCCTGATAATACTTGTCAAAGTAGTTGTACTGCATCATGCAGACATCCCAGTCGTAAGCGTCAACAACTTCCTTCCAGTGGCTGAGCTGACCATGGCAGGAGAAGCCGATGAGCTTTGCCTTGCCGGCTTCCTTCTGCTTCTTCATAAATTCGATAGCATTGAACTGCTTTACCTTTGCCCAGTTAGCTTCAAAAAGGTTGTGGAGAAGATAGATATCGAGATAGTCTGTCTGGAGTCTTTCGAGCTCTTCGTCCATGAACTTCTGAAGGTCTTCTTCACAGGTGCAGCTCCAGATCGGAAGCTTTGTTACAAGCTTTACCTTTTCACGGTAGCCGTCTCTGAGAGCTTTGCCGACTACGACTTCAGAGCCAGGATAAACGTAAGCTGTGTCGATATAGTTTACACCGCCGTCGATAGCTGTTCTGATGATATCGATAGCTTCCTTTTCGTTGATGACTTCTGTGCCGTCTTCAAGCTTTATTTTAGGGAATCTCATACAGCCGAGGCCGAAACGAGATACTTCAAAATCGTGTTTGCCGAATTTAACGTACTTCATACTGTACCCCCATGATAATTTATATTTAATGAATTGTTCCTTCGGAACATTGTGGTGTGACTTCGTCACATTTTATAATTTTTCACTCCCTCAGTCACACTTCGTGTGCCAGCTCCCTCGTCTGAGGGAGCCGAGGAAAGTTGTTTGCCTTCGGCGGATTGAATAGGTTTTTTTACCTCTCCGTCATGCCTGTGGCATGCCACCTCTCCTGAAACAGGAGAGGCAAGATATGGTGCGTATGGGCGAGCATTGCTCGTCCGAATCGTGTCATTCTGAGGTGAAGCCGAAGAATCTTTGCTGTGGTTTTCAGTTTTTCTTCGTCAATCTCTCCACCATCGTTCCGATGGTCCCCCTCCCTTTAGGCAAGGGAGGCTTTTAATTGTTACAAAATTACGAGTCCGTACTTGGCAGAGAGGTCTCTGAGCACTTCGTCGCTTATTTCGCAGGTGCCGTCATAAATGGCGATGCCCGAAAACATTCGCACAGCCTTGGCGAATATTTCCTCGTCATCCGAATAGATGCAGACAGGGTTTTTCACCATATACTGCTCTGTTTCGAAGATATCCAGCTCGTCGGAGGTTGATATATCGACCTTTATGATAAAGCACTCTTCGTCTTCAATTTCGAGTATACTGTCTGAGAAGTTTTCGTCGCAGATAACTGGCTCGGAAATATCCATGTTGTAGTCCAAAAACCATGCTTCCCCGTTACTTACCACAGGGAACTCATCTGTTTCGGCCGGTTTTGCTGTTTTTACATCGAAAAATCCTGTTTTTTCCGCCATATCACGAACCTTTTCAGCGCTTTCGATCTCTTTTGAGACGACGCTTGAGATTTTGTGATAGATGGAGGAATCAACGCTTCCAAAATTATCTGCCCAGAGAGCCACAGGTATGCGCGCATACGGAATGATTTCATCAAGAATTTCAGCAAGAGCTTCGCGGTCGTAACAATCGACCACGACGCCGTCACATTTCATCGCCTGAAGGACGATGAGCTGGGATAGCGCATTCCAGGAGTCCGAGCTGTTCTTGTTGGCATCAAACTGCATAAGCGGGAAAACCTTTGCTCCCGGCACAGCTTCTTTCGCCGCAATTACTGCCGAGCGAGTCTGCAGGAAGCTGCCCGACGAGCAGATAAAGATAAAATCGCTGTCTGTGCCCTTCTCAAGAAGGACTTTTTTGCATTTTTCCACGTATGTATTAAAGGTTTCCGGACGGAATTCGTCTTCTGTATCGAAATTCGCCATGGAAATGACACCGAAAACCTCGCCTTCATGGATTTTGTTTTTTGTTACAAAGCTGTACTGCTGCTTTTCAAAAATTACTTCTCCGACTTTAGGCGCGTAGGCTACGCCCTGTGGGATAAGAAGCGCCCTACTTCGAGGCACTGTACTGTCTGCCGTGTCCATATATACTCCTTTTGTTATCAGATGAATAATGTGTTGCTTTGCAACGCGATATGTACCAATGGTACGCGATATATAAATACGATATATCACTTATCGTGATGCGATATGTTTGTGCTGCAAACGCAAGGTGTGCCTGCGGCACGGTTGGATGGGGTTTAATCCCTCCACCACCAAAGGTGGTCCCCCTCCCTTTAGGCAAGGGAGGCAAGGGAAAGATGTGCCTGCGGCGCATTTTATGGGCGGTGCGTCGAGGACGCCGCACCCTACATTTTGTAGAGTATGGCATTTATGACATACCGCACGATTTGTTTTTGCGGCGGGAGCAAGCCCCCGCCCTACGGTTTTGTGTGATTATTCTGCCGGGATCGGGTCAATGTTTGTGAAGTTGCCGAAGCGGTCCACTGTATACTGCTGAGGCTGTGCTGCGTAAACGCGTGCAAGCTCGAGAGCCTTTTCCATCTGCTTGTCGACAAATACGCTGACGCCGTTTTCATCAGGCTCCATTGTATTATAGACTTCATGGTCAGGCGCAAGACCGATTTCATCGTAGTCGTTATGACCAGGGGCGATAAGCTCGATGCCGTTTACAACAGCCACAGAGCCGTCACTGAGCTGGACATGATACTGTCCTCTTGCCTTGCCGTATGTTGTGAGACCGACACTTTCAGCGTAGCCGAGACCTGTTAAGGAAGCTATAACGATCTCAGATGCGCTGGCTGAGTTGGAATCCTGAAGAATGATGATCTTATTGAGGCGGACGCCCATACCGTCTGACTTATAGAAGTCGATATCGTACTCGCCGTTTATCTTGCTTCTTGTCATGAAGTATGTCACATCTTCATCAGGAATAAGTCTGTTGATGAGATTGAGAGCCATATTCACTTCGCCGCCCGGATTTCCGCGCAGGTCGAGAATAAGAGCTCTTGTGTTGGCTTTCACCATGTCCTGAAGCGCAAACACAAAATCGATATATGCGTTTGTGTCTGCAAATCTTGTCAGATCCATGTAGAAAATGCCGTCTTCAAGAACCTCACTCTTGAAGTTTGAAACTTCGATGTATTTGCGTGTGAGAGTTCTTGTTATGTAAAGGTCCTTGCCGTTTTCGGTACGCTTGACAGTGACCGTTACTTTTGTACCTTCCTCGCCGCGGATGATATTGGCGAGCTTTGCGATTGTGGTATTGGTGTAGTCCTTTCTGTCAACATAGACGATAAGGTCTCCCACCTTGAAGCCTGCTTCATCGGCAGGACCGCCCTTTGTCACATCGGTGATACGGACAGAATTGCCGTACTGCTCCATTGTGACGCCGATACCCACATAATTGTCGTTTGTCGGATATGCAGTTTCGTAATTGCCTGCAGGGACAAAGAGGGAGTATCTGTCATACTGGCTTATCATAAGGTGCATGAACTGATTATAGAAGGCATCATTTTCAAGCATAAGCTTGAAAGCGTCCATCATAGGCTCATCGGATGAGCCGACGGAGATGCCGTAATCCTTCATAAACTCCTCGATACCGAGGATGTTTTCAAGCTTTTCGTCTGCTGTGAGAGCGAGGGACGAAATTGCCATCGAAGCCATCATAGCTATTGCCAGAAAGGCGGAAATTATTCTGTTTTTCATTTTTTCCTCAACTTTCATTTATTGAAATGTGTTGTTGGACGGGATTTATTGGAATGAATTGCACATTCGTGCATGAATTGGCTTACACCATGAATTGATGTAAAACATCATGAATTGTGCTGACGCACATTAAGGTGTGACAAGTCACATTGGATAAGTGACAATCCCTCCACCACCAAAGGTGGTCCCCCTCCCTTTACACAAGGGAGGCGAGGGATTTTACAGTGTTAAATTACATCTGTTCTGGTGCTGTTACGCCGAGGATGGAAAGTGTGTTCTTGATGACAGCCGCTGCGCACTTGATGAGATATACTCTTGCGTCGCGAACTTCAGGCTGTGCGTCCTTGATACGGCTTACGCCATAGAACTTATGGAATGCAGATGCAACATTGACAGCATATCTGTTGA
>SVKW01000009.1 GCA_015068285.1 Oscillospiraceae bacterium
CCTATATTATCAATTCGGACGGCACTTTCTTCGGCTATACTCAGGGCAGGCTGCCGAAGGATGCCCTCGTAAACGCTATCAATAATGCCTACTAAACTTAAAAAAATCCTTATTTTCATCGGGGCGCTGTGCGCTCTCGACACTCTCATTCTTGCGGTCACCGCAAATCTTTTCAAAGCCGTTGTAATGGGCGCACTCACCTGCGTGATTTTCGGCTTTGCATTCTTCCGCGATAAAATCATGGCTTTTCTCAATTCAAAATGGGGAAAAGTCGCAATTTCTGTTATAATTTTCGGTATAATATGCCTTGTCACAGGTGTGATTTCTCTCCATATTTACGGCACCAATGACAATGTGACATATCACGAGGATGCCGTTATAATCTTAGGCGCAGGCATAAAGGGCGAGCGGCTTTCGCTGACTCTCAAATACCGTCTTGACAAGGGGCTTGAGTATATTGCCCTAAATCCAAACGCGAAAATCATCGTCACAGGCGGCAAAGGTCCGGGCGAAAGCATAACCGAAGCCGAGGCTATGCGGCGCTATCTTGTGTCGCAGGGCATTGAAAATGACCGTATAATCATAGAGGATAAAGCCACCTCCACCTACGAAAATCTTATGTACTCAAGTGAATTTCTGAGTGAGGGCGACGAGGTAGTCATCGTGACAGACGGTTTCCACATCTTCCGCGGTGTAAGCATGGCGAAGAAATTCGGCCTTGAAGCCACACATCTCCACTCGAAGTCATATATCCCACAGCTTCCGCTTAACTTTGTAAGAGAGCTTGCGGCAGTAATGAAGATGTTTGTACTGGGCAGATAAACGGGCGGAGATGGAACCGCCGCCCCTGCAATATTCTCAGTGATACATTTTGTAGGGGAGGGTCTCTGCGCCCTCCCGCCGAACATTTGCAAATCATCAAAAAGGAGCGACTATGAAAAAATACCGTATTCTTCTCGCCTGTATTTCAATTATTGCCGTTATTTTTGCTGTACTGTGGTATTTCGCAAAGAATGATGACAGCGATCTATATGAAATCGCCCATGCCGGAGTACACAGCAGCCTTGAAGCCTTTCGCAGATATGCCGAAACAGGTAGTGAAAGCGATTATATAAACGGACTTGCCGACTACAATCTCTTCCTTTCGATGGCTTTCCGCCTTGAGGACAGCGAGATGAACAAGTGCAAAACCGACTGCAACAGACTTTACGGCTCGATGATTATTGCTCCTGAAAAGGTACAGGAAAACATAGACGCGCTTATCAATATCCTTGAAATGCTCGATGCTGATTTAAATAATCCAAACGCATACCTGCGTATGAACGAGCTGAATAATCTGCTTGAACACGGTGAATAACACATAACAAAAAAACTCTCCACAGGTTGTGGAGAGTTTTTCTTATGTAATTTTTTAATTGAGCTGATCTTTAAGCTTTGCAAAGGCTTTTTTGCGTACCACAAGGTAGCAGCCGAGATGCGCGAGGAATGTGACCGCCCACGAAATCGGGTAGGAGATATAAAGGCTGAACTGTGTGTGGTAAACCTGGAATATTGTAAGCACCCAGATAACACGGAGGGCGCAGGCGCCGAGGAGGGAAACTATCATCGGCATAACGGCATAGCCGAGACCGCGGATAGAGCCGACCATAACGTCCATCATACCGCAGAGGAAATAGAGCGCCGAGCAGATTGCAAGACGGTTCAGACCATACTGGATAACCTCTGCATCCGAGCTGTAAAGGCCGAGGAGATGATTACCCATGAGATATGCGCCGTTGCCGAGAACAAGACCGACTATAATAACTATGCCGAGGCAGACAAGCAGCACCTTGTCGATACGCTTGTGATTTTTCGCGCCGTAGTTCTGGCTTGTAAAGCTGAGATTTGTCTGGTAAATGGCATTCATGGCTGTGTAAACGAAGCCTTCAACATTCTGTGCCGCTGTATTGCCCGCCATAACTGTCGAGCCGAAGGAGTTGACAGACGACTGGATGAGCATATTGGAAATACTGAAAACAATGCCCTGGAAGCCTGCAGGCAGACCGACTTTAAGCATTGCTATCATCTTTGACATGCTGAACTTAAGGTTCTTTATGTCAAGACTTATAATGCCGTCAGACTGCATAAGACAGCGGAGAACGAGTGCGCAGGAAACGCCGTGGGATGCAATAGTTGCAAGAGCAACACCCGCAACGCTCATTTTGAATACGATAACAAAGATGAGGTTGAGAATTACATTGACAACGCCTGCAATAGTAAGGAAGTACAACGGACGGCGTGTATCACCGACAGAACGCAAAATAGCCGCACCGAAGTTATAAAGCATCTGGAATGGCATACCTGCGAACAAGATTTTCATATAGAGCACCGAAAGGTCTATAACGTCTGCCGGTGTATCCATAAGTGTAAGCATAGGACGGGATGCAAAAAGCCCTACAAGAACAAGGATAAGACCGCCGAAGAAGGCTGCTATTATAGATGTGTCTATCGTTTCCTTGATAGATTCATAGTTCTGCGCCCCGTAATAACGGGCAACAAGCACATTTGTACCGATCGAAAGACCGATGAAAAGATTTGTAAGAAGACCTGTCAGCGAGCCTGTGGAGCCTACGGCGGCAAGAGCCTGAGGACCTGCAAAGCGTCCGACAACGATAACGTCTGCCGCATTGAACAAAAGCTGCAGAATGCCCGAAAGCATAAGCGGAAAGGCATAGATGAGCACGTTTCTGACAAGCGGACCGCGTATCATATCAATCTCATAAGATTTCTTCATTCGGATACCTCCTGTAAAGATTTTATTCTACCTAAAGTTTATTCCTCTTTATTAAAAAAATCAATACTTTTTTGTTAAATTAATTTTATAACGAAATAAAGCTTGAGCCGACTTTATCTTCCTTTTTATTCATTCTGACACAGAAAAACCGCCATCAAGGGCGGTTTTTGCAATTTATATATTCAATAATATTCTTAAAACTTTTTTCAAGTTTTGCCCTGCAGTCATTCCACAACTCCCCGTCTACAGCAGGATTTTCCTCATTGCCGAAACGGCGGCGGGCTATATAAGCCTGATAATTCAGCTCAACCTGCACGGCGTAGACATTTTCATTTCTGCCGTGGTATTTTATAATATGACCGCCCTTGAAAGGGACATTTTTCGCCGCGGTAAAGCCGTTTGAAGCGAAGATTTCGGCTATAGCGTCAAGTTTATCATCGCTCATAGTTTTCCCGTCAAGGCTGCCCAGCACGATGTCGGCATCAGCGCCAAGAGCAAAGGAATGAAGGTCAAAAAGCCATACCTCGCCGTATTTTTCCTTCTTCTGTGTGATGATTTCTGCCAGAGCATCGTGATACGGCTTGTAATAGGCTTCAATCCGGCGTTTCATCTCGTTTCGGTCGGGATTTTTGGTGTAAATATCCCTGCCCATGGTGTTTTTTGTATAGACAAGGCATTGATTAGGGCTTCCGATGCCCGTCATTTCTCCCCGATTGACGTCAATCACATGGCGATTTATGTGGTTTACAACAGAATCAACCCCCATATCGGTAAGAAAATCGTAAAGCTTAGGCAGATACCAGTCGACAGCAGGCAAAAGCACCCCTTTTGTCATACTTTCCCCCACTTCCACGGGAATCTCCTCCCCGCTATGGGGAATACTGACCACAATCGGAAGATTTTCATTGATATTTTCCGCACGATACACCATAAATCACCACTTTTCCACACGATATGATATTATTCTACAATATTTTCCCACTTTACGCAAGAAAAACAAAATAAAACCGCCCTTTTGGGGCGGTCAGAATTACTAAAGATAATGATAATCAGATTCCAACAGGTATAAAACCTATTAAATCCGCAAAAATCCAGGACATGCGCATGGATTTTTGCACCTCTGTAAACTCGAATGAAGCCTGCTTCATTCGAAAGTGTCGGAAATATTTTCCGACACGCTAAAACCGCCCTTTTGGGGCGGTTTTAAGGAGTAATGGAGTTCGTTCAAATGGTATAGTAAGTGAGGTAATAAATTACTTGATTTCTGTCTTCCAGAGACCGTGGAGGTTGCAGTATTCGTAAACTGCAAGAGCCTTGTCGCCTTCAGCGAGGATAAACTGTACTTCTGGCTTTTCTTCTGGCTTGAGGTACTTCTTGAATACGCCGTTTTCTGTTTCGAGAACGATCATTGTGATGTAGTGTTCAGGAAGCATTGGGTGTTCAACAGAGCCGACCTTTGCTGTTACAACATTGCCTTCTACCTTTACTTCTGGAAGGTGCTTTTCCATGGAAGCTTCAACTGTGTTAGCTGTGAGCTCCTTCATTGGCTTGCCGCAGCACATTACTGGAACGCCTGTTGCCTTAACCATTTCGATCATATTGCCGCATGTTTCGCAGATGTAGAACTTTAACATAATTTTTCCTCCGATAATTTTTATAATTTTTTCTTTGTTTTAATTTTTGTTTTTTTGTTTTCTTGTTTTCTTTCTATCTCTTATCTTGGCTTTATTATAACATACACCATTTTAGTAGTCAATACCTTTTAAGTTAATTTTTACTAAATCGGTGTATTTTACAAAAACCAAAGGAAAAATTTGTCTATTTTGTCCATATCAACATCCAGTTAGTTGCTGCCCGAAGCCTGTTTCATATCCTTTTTCCCCTTTTTCTTCATATAATATGCCCGATTTTCCTCGTCCATATCATAAATCATACGGGAAACCTGATGTTTTTTCCTGCTGAGCCTTTTGAATTTGAAGCGGACAAAATGCTCGTGGCCGTTTTCACATCGGGCGGCGCTTATGTATTTTTCCGAATTCTGGCGGATGATTTCGGTGCATTTTGCAGTTTTGCCGCACACAGGGCAGGCAAAGCTTGTAAAGGATGTGTCGATGAAAAGCAGTTTTTTGGAATTATACTCCCTGACATCCCCGTCTTCGTCGTCACGGGGTTTTATGCCCATAAGCTCCTCCATCATCGTGGTATAATTTTCTATGCCGCCTGTCATATCGAGATGACGGCAGACGACGGCGGTGTTTTTGGCATCATTAAGGGCATCGTGAGCTTTGAGGGCAGGCTCACCCACCATTTCCATGGCGGCTGTCAGCGAGGTCTGCTGCTTTTTCTTTATTATCTGATGGGCGAATATCATCTGGGCATCATAAGAGTCGGGCAGCCAGTCGGTGTCTATGCCGTAAGCCGACATATTGTCCCTGAGTATGCCGACATCGTCAGGACCCCATGTGAGGAATACAAAATCGCTGCCGCACCAGCTTTTGAACTTGTAGAAGGCATCGACAAAGGGCACGCCCTGCTCCTGCAGCTCTTTCGTGGTGATTTTAGTGATTCTCGCCACATATTCGTGCATCTTTTTATAGTATTTAGGAGCGATCATAATATCAAACTCGCCTATGGTATTGAAATTTTCATCCAGCTTTACAGCGCCTATCTGGATTATCTCGCCGCAGAGGGAGACATTTTCCCTGACGGTAACTTTGGCATTATACGGCTGATTCCATTCCATATCCAGTATGATGTACTTCATATTCACACTCCTTTCGTTATTTTCTTCCCTTATTATACACCTATACTACACTTTTTGCAAAATAATTTCCGCGGAAATGCAGAAAAAAGCCGCCTCCGAAGAAGCGGCTTTGATTAGTCAGGATATTTTAAGATGCAGGGACAATTCATGAATTGTCCGATTTATTATGCCTTGCGGCACCACCTCATCCGTCACTTCGTGACACCTTCCCCTCAAGGGGAAGGCTGTATTTTGTCAGGAGGGCCGAGCGCCCGACCGCCGACGAGTGTCGGCGTACCGATTTTGACGAATTCATTTCGGCAAAATCTATTTAATCATCGGGGCCCCCATTTGGCCTGACAAATGGGGATTAATCAACAAGGCCCTGCATAAGAGCTGCTACGCCCTTACCGAGTTCTTCCTTCTTGATGATTTCCATTCTGTAAAGTGTTCTTTCGATAGCTGCCATGGAGGAGATGAGATCGTGTGTATCTACATTACCCATGTGGCCGATTCTGAACATCTTGCCTGCATATGCTGCGAGACCGCCTGCTACGATGATGCCTTCTTCCTGTACGATATTGCGGAACTTAACATCGTCTACGCCGTCCATGTAAAGAACGTTGGAGAGTGTTTCAGCCTGGTGGCCTTCTTCTGCAAGGATGGAGAAGCCGAGAGCCTTGAGACCTGCGCGCATTGCTGCAGAGATCTTCTTATGACGTGCATAACGGTTTTCGAGGCCTTCTTCCTTGATGATGCGGAGAGATTCCTTCATTGCCCAGATAAGGTTGATAGCTGGTGTACCGAAGTACTTGGAAGGGTCGTTCATGATTGGAAGCCACTTTTCGTAGTCTACGAAGAACTCTGGAATTGTTTCGCCGAGAGCCTTTCTTCTTGCAAGAGACTTCTGGTTTGCGCAGAGGATTGCAAGACCTGGTGCTACGCCGAATGCCTTCTGGGAACCTGTAAGAATGATGTCGATGTTCATGTCTGTCATTCTTTCGTCGATACCTGCGGATGCTGCTACGCCGTCAACAATGTAAATTGTTTCCGGGAATTCCTTCATCATTTCGCCGATTTCTTCGATTGGTGCCTTTGCGCCTGTTGCTGTATCTACGTGTGTTACTGTCATTGCAGCATAGTTCTTCTTCTGAAGCTGTGCCTTGATTTCTTCTGCTGTGAATACCTTGCCCCATTCGCTCTGCATGATATCTACATTGATGCCCTTTCTCTTGATAGCATCGAGGAAACGGTCACCGAAGAAGCCGTGGGAAACGATGAGCATATTGTCGCCTGCCTTAGCAGAGTTTGCTACTGCCATTTCCATTGCCATTGTGCCGGAACCTGCGAGAACGAATGCCTGACCGTCGCACTGGAACATTTCTCTTACGCCGTCGATTACTTCCTTGTAATCCTTGACGAATTCTGCGTCACCGAATGCGCATGTGTCTCTGCCCATCTGATCCTGGATGGAACGTACTACTGGTGTTGGACCAGGGATCATTACGATTTTTCTGTTGATCATGATAGTATTCTCCTTGTATGTTATTTGTTTGTTCTTTAAGATGTTAACCCTCTCTGTCATATATTCACAGGAGAGACAGAAAATGATGTGGTAGGGACAATTCACGAATTGTCCGATTTATTATGCCTTACGGCACCACCTCATCCGTCACTTCGTGACACCTTCCCCTCAAGGGGAAGGCAAAATAAGTTTTATTACTTTTCTTCCTTTTTCTGTTCTGTGTAAAGAATTACAGCTACATATTCAAGGTCTTCGTCGCCGATATTTTCAATACCGTGCCAGTCGCCTTCATAGCAGACCATGCTGTCACCAGGGCCGAGAATATCTTCCTTGCCGTTGTCAACAACCTTTGCCTTGCCCTTGAGGAAATAGTAAGTTTCAAAATCGCCAACGTGCTGATGATAGCCGATGGAGCATCCCGGAGGGATGATGCTGATAGCAAAAAGGCGTCCTGTGCCGTAAACTTCGTCCTTTTCAAGGATATTTACGATCTTGATAGTACCTCTGCCACCCTTGAGTTCAACTTCGTCGTTAAGACGCATTTCATGAGCTTTACGAATCATATATATCACCTCAGATTTATATTTGCATTCCTTGTGGTCGGTCAGTTTTCATACTGATTTCATCTTAATTGTACTCCGTTTTTTTGTAAATTTCAATGTACTGTTTAACCAAAAATTCACCCCTGTTTTATGACACATTGGATAAAGTCCGGTCGACCTTGATTTTTCTCATAATAAGTGTTATGATATTAGTATCAAACTTTTGAAAAGAGAGATAATAATGACATCAAATCAGGCTATTGAGCCGAAAACCGACTTTAATTCCGAACATATTTCTGAAAATGTCCTGTTTTTCCGAAGAAAGCTGAGAATGTCCCAGAAAGACTTTGTTTCGGCGTATCTTTCCGACAAAAACGGCAAGGCAAGCCTCAGTTCGGGCGCATATTCCGCCTTTGAAAACGGCGTGAGCAAGAAAAGTGAAGAAATTGCCCGCCTTATTGCCGATAAACTGAATATAGATGAAAAGATTTTCTGGCTTCACCCCGATGCTTTCGCCCTCAACATCGACTCGCTTATAATGAACAAGGCTCAGATGTTCGAAGATATAATGAAAAAGCCTGTCCAGCTCCAGAAGACACAGAGCTACACCGACGCTCTCGTCCGCATTATTTCCGACCAGCTTACAGACGGCATTATGGAAGGCGAGATAAAGCCTGGGGACAAGCTGCCCTCCGACCGTGAAATGGCAGAGCGTTTCGGCGTGGGACGAAGCACTATAAGAGAGGCTCTCCGCGTCATCTCTCTTATCGGCCTTATCGAAATCCGCCCCGGGCAGGGCACATTTGTCGCTTCGAGTCCGTCTGACTTTTTCGTAACTCCGCTTTCCTGGACTCTGCTTTTAGGCAAGAAATCCATGAATGATGTTATGGTCATGCGTAATATTTTAGAGCTTGGCTCGGCACGTCTTGCGGCAGGCTGTACCGATAAGGCAGCGCTCAGAAGCTTCACTCAGCTTATGGAGCGTATGAAATCCGCCCACGAAAGCTATGACTTCAAGCTGTTTCTCGACCTTGACCTTGAGTTTCACCTCACGGTAGCCCGCTGCTCGGGAAATCCTATAATTCTTGAGCTTCTCCGCACATCCCGCAAGCTGATGGCTTTGCTCAGTAAGAGCGGCATGGAAACCATGGCTCACATCGACTCGATTTACGGCGAGCATATCCGCATTTACAATGCCATTATGGCAAAAGACCCTGACGAAGCCGAAAAAGGCATGGCGGAGCACCTTGAAAACTCCAAGGGACGCTACACATACATTCCGCATCAGATTCTCGACGATAATTAAATCACAAAATGCCTCTTTAAAGAGGCATTTTTCTTTATATTTCACTTATAATCGGCTCGATATACTCACGGATAAAATCGACTCTGTCAAATATGGTCGGCTTGAAATATGACGATACCGCGATCACGATATTCTTTTCCGGATTGACATAAATCACATTTCCGCTGTTGCCGATGGCGGCATAAATCCTCTTTTCGCGGTCGATTATCCACCACAGATAGCCGTATTCCATTCCCCTGAAGCGGTCGCTTTCAACAATTCGCGGACTGGTCATCTCCTCTGTCCATTGGGCTGACACTATCTGTTTTCCGTTGAAAATACCCTTGTTGAGACAGAGCATACCTATTTTTGCCATATCCTCTGCCGACATACACAGTCCGTAGCCCGGAGTACCAAGTCCGTCAGGGTCGCTGAACCATATATTCTCCTTAGGCAGCTTGCCTATCGTAAACTGCTTGTGTTCCTCTGCCGATTTAGCATAATAATTTATGTGCTTTGCAATGCCAAGCGGCTCAAAAAGGTATTTATTGGCGTAATCGACAGTTTTCATGCCTGTCGCCTTGTATAATATTCCCGACAGAATGTGCAGGCAGACCGTCTGGTAATTGAACTCATCGGTCAGCCCCTTTCTTCCGCCTAAAAAATCAAGGGAGGTATAAGTCCAGTTGTCGCTTATGCATACCTTTGTCCACGGGTCACCCTTGCATTTATACGGCGCTCTCATGGTGAGCAGATGCTTTATCGTGACATCAAAAATGGTCTTTTCCCCTCTTTTTGTCTTATAGTCGGGGAAATAATCGAGGACTTTGTCATTAACGCTCCCTATCTGCCCCTTATCTATAGCTATGCCCACAAGCAGAGCCACAATGCTTTTGGTTGCCGACATTATATGGGTGCAGTCTTCCTTTGTGTAATCATTCCATGTATCGCTGTAAACCATTTTGCCCTCTCTGATTGCCGCAATCTGGCATATATTAGGCTGATTTTTCACTATAAAATCATGAAGTTCTGCTTTATTCATAAACAAATCCTCCTTTTTTCTATCATATTTCAATCATAAGTTAATTTAAAATATATTTCAACAGTTTTTTACACAAAAAACGACTTATTTCACCCGATTGACATTAGTTGTCATATATAATATAATATTTATTTGGGTACATCCCAATGTATAAGCCTGTAATATGGTCAGGCGTTTCTACCAACTGCCGTAAACAGTTGACTACTTCCAATAATCAGTTATGGAGGCATTTTAATGAATTACGACGTTATAATCATCGGCGCAGGTCCGGGCGGTATTTTTTCCGCCTATGAGCTTATCGAAAAGGCTCCTGACCTTAAAATCGCAGTTTTCGAGGCCGGTCACCCTCTCAACAAGCGTTTCTGCCCGATTGACGGTGATAAAATCAAATCCTGTATACATTGCAAGAGCTGTTCAATTATGAATGGTTTCGGCGGCGCAGGCGCATTTTCCGACGGCAAATACAACATTACAAACTCTTTTGGCGGCACTCTTTACGAATATATCGGCAAGGAGCACGCTCTTGAGCTTATGCACTATGTTGACAATATAAATATGGAAAACGGCGGCGGCGATGCCAAGCTTTACACCACATCAGGCAGTAAGTTCAAAAAGGAATGTATCAAGCACGACCTTCATCTTTTAGACGCTTCTGTCCGCCATCTCGGCACAGACATCAACTATATCGTGCTTGAAAACCTCTTTGCAAAGCTGGAAAAGAAGATGGACTTTTTCTTTGACACACCTGTTGAACATGTTGTCAAGCTGGAAAACGGCTATAAAATCATCACAAAGGATGGCGAATACACCTGTGACAAGTGCATCATCTCTGTCGGCAGAAGCGGCAGTAAGTGGATGGAAACTGTCTGCGGCGAGCTTAAGATTCCGACAAAGTCCAACCGCGTTGACCTTGGCGTCCGTGTAGAGCTTCCTGCAGATGTATTCTCCCATCTTACAGATGAGCTTTACGAAAGTAAAATCGTATACCGCACAAACACTTACGGCGACAAGGTGCGTACATTCTGCATGAATCCAAAGGGCGCTGTCGTTGCCGAAAACACTAACGGCATCATCACAGTAAACGGCCACAGCTATGAGGACCCTGAAAAGCAGACCGAAAATACCAATTTTGCCCTTCTCGTTTCACAGCGCTTCTCCGAGCCTTTCAAGGATTCCAACGGCTACGGCGAATCCATTGCAAAGCTGAGCAATATGCTGGGCGGCGGTGTGCTTGTACAGCGTTTCGGCGATCTTATAAGAGGCAGACGCTCCACACAGGAGCGTGTCAACGAAGCTTTCCTTGTGCCTACTCTCAAGGCAACACCGGGCGACCTGAGCCTTGTGCTTCCTAAGCGTATTCTCGACGGCATTATTGAAATGATTTACGCTCTCGACAAGGTTGCGCCGGGCACAGCCAACGACGACACTCTGCTTTACGGCGTCGAAGTAAAGTTCTACAACATGGAGGTAACAGTAAACAACGACCTCGAATGCTGCCACAAGGACCTTTATATCATCGGCGACGGCAGTGGTATCACCCACTCCCTCTCCCACGCTTCGGCAAGCGGCGTTTATGTAGCAAGAAAAATCATCGAAAAGATGCAGTAATATATAAAAAGCCACCTCACATAAGGTGGCTTTTGTTTTTTAATGAGTGAAATCCAATATTCTTACGCTGTCGCCCACTTCGGCTTTTACAAGCTCCATCATCTTTTCAGCAAACGGGCATGGGTAGCCGATTGGTGTGCCCTTTTTAATGCAGGAAGCAAAGGCGATAGTGTCCGCCCCTCTTTTTACAAGCTCACGGGCACGAAGGACTACCTTCTTTGCAGGACAACCGCCGCAGTTGATGAAACCGACGATTTCAATGTCCTCTGTGATGCCTTCAAATGCGCCCTTGCGGTTTTTGATCATGAGAAAATCTGTTGTGCCCGGACAATAGTCCTCTGTCTGCATACATCTGATAATACCGACTTTCATAGCGTTTCTCCTTTTGTATTATAAATTACTGTAAAAGCCCCCATATTGAGTGGCTTCTGATTATTCAATAGTATCGCAGGTACATCAGCTATCCTGCCGTAGCATGGTATTTTCAAAAAAACGATAACCGGAGCCCCTGTTGAGCCTGCTCAATGGGGATAAAAATGAATGCGAGGCAGGCACATTTTGGGGTATATGCCTGCCTCTGAAAGAAAAAAGGTATAATAAATGTTTTAGCTGGTCGCTTTCACTACCTGGAATGTTATCACAAATTGCCGGAAATATCCAATAGTTATTTTGAATAGTTACCTTATTCTTTATTCAAAAAGCTTATAATAGGCAATATAGGGCAGTATTATAGGATTATTTGTGCAATCCTCCACATTTTTATCGGACATTTGAATAAATCAGCAACAGAAAAGCCACTCAAAATGAGTGGCTTTTGTTATTCTTACTTTGTAACAAGACCTGTGAACTTCTTGATACGTTCATTGTCGCTGTTGAAAATCTCTTCAGGTGTGCCTTCCTGCAGTATATAGCCGCCGTCCATAAAAAGGATACGGTCGGAAACATTCTGTGCAAAGCGCATTTCGTGAGTTACGATGAGCATTGTCATTGTATGAGAAGCGGCAAGCTTCTGGATAACAGCAAGAACTTCGCCGACAAGCTCAGGGTCGAGAGAAGATGTAGGCTCGTCAAAGAGCATAACCTTTGGATTAACCGCCATAGCGCGAGCGATGGAAACACGCTGCTGCTGACCGCCCGACATATGGGCAGGATATGCGTCGCGCTTTTCAGCAAGACCTACCATTGTGAGAAGCTCCATAGCCTTCTTTTCAGCTTCTGCCTTGTTCATCTTCTGAACCTGCACCATTGGTTCCATTACATTCTGTAATGCTGTCATGTTTTTAAACAGATTGTAATTCTGGAAAACCATAGATGTCTTACATCTGAGGTCGTGAATCTTCTTCTTGTCTGCCTTGTTGTGTGTATCAACAGAGATGCCGTCAATTTCGATAATGCCGTCTGTCGGCTTTTCAAGGTAGTTAATGCAGCGAAGGATTGTGGATTTACCGGTGCCGGACGGACCGATGATTGAGATAACTTCGCCTTCGTGAACCTCCAGGTCTACATGCTTGAGAACCTGAAGATCGCCAAAAGACTTCTTGAGACCTTTGATTCTGAGAACAACTTTATTCTTATCCATTATTTGCCACCATCCTTTACATAAGGCTTGCTCATATGCTTTTCAAGGTAATGCTGGAGAAGCTCGATCGCTGCGAGAATTACCCAGTATACAATGAGAAGCGCTGCATAACCTTCAAGATAACGATATGTAAGGTTAACTTCGTTCTTGGCAGCAGATGTCATATCCATAACACCGACTGTAAATGCCAGAGATGTGGATTTGAAGAGATTAGCAAAGGAGTTTACCATACCAGGGATAGCAACGCGAGCTGCCTGTGGAATGATAACGCGGCAGACTGTCTGCCATGGTGTAAGACCGATGGAGATACCTGCTTCAAACTGACCTTTTTCAACAGACATGATAGCGCCGCGAATATTTTCGCCCATATATGCTGCAAAGGATACAGAAAGCACCATTATAGCTGCCCAGAATGCAGGGAGGTTTCTGATTGTATCAGAGAACTGCGCAAAGCCATAATAGAATATAAAGAGCTGTGCAATAAATGGTGTAGAGCGGAAGAATGATGTGAATATGATGGAGAACTGCTTAAGAACAGGGATATTGTAATAACGGCTGGCCGCAAGACCGAAGCCGAGAATTACAGAGAAAATGAGAGAAATAAATGCTAACGAAAGGGAATTCCAGAAACCGTCAGCAATAATACCAAACATTTTCAGAAAATAATCGAAATCAAATAATGTCATATTTGCTCCTCATTTAACTTGAATTACTGGTGTAAATGGATGTGCGGCAGGCACATTTTGGGGTATATGCCTGCCGCTGAAAGAAAAAAGGTAATATTAAATATTACTGATTAAATAGGTGTCCTTTTGCTCCTGCCGCAAGGGCAGAACCGCAAAAGATGACATTGGAAATGTTTCTTAATTAGTTCTTTGGATTAGCTGCGAAGTAGTCCTTAGCTGGCTGGGATTCCATAACGTCCATGCCGAACCACTTTTCGCAGAGTTCACCGTAGGAACCGTCAGCAATCATATCACCGAGAATCATATCGATGAGTTCGAGAAGGATTGCGCCGCGGTCTGTACGTGCGAATGGATATGCGTTAACTTCTGTGTAGACTGGGTCATCTGTTGCAACGCTCTTAAGATCGAAGTCTGGGTGGGATTCAAGGTAGTATGGGAGAACGAGGAATGCGTATGGGCAAGCGTCAACACGGCCGAGGTTTACCTGTTCAAGAATTACACCATGAGATTCATAGATGTTCTTTGCAACCTTGTTGTCTGGGTCACGCTGTGCAATGAATTCGTTCATAGCTGAACCTTCTGCGAGGCCGATTGTCTTACCTTCCATATCAGCCCAGGAGTTGATGTCTGTTCTGTCGCCCTTAACTGTGATGCAGTATGGGGAGAAGAAGAATGGCTGTGTGAAGTCATACTTTTCCTGACGAGCTGGTGTGATGGAGATCTGCTTAGCAACTGTGTCAACACGGCCAAGGTCGAGTTCAGCAAATGTTGCTGGGTTATCGAGCTGAACGATTTCGAATTCAAAGCCAGCCTTTTCAGCCATGATCTGCCAGAGTTCGATTTCGAAGCCGGACCATTCCTTTGTGGACTGATCGTAAATTGTAAATGGAGCGTAGTTACCAGGTGTTGCAACGCGAACTGCCTTGTCATCACCGAGCTTTGCTACCAGGTCTGCATATGGGTTTGCAGCTTCTGTAGCTGCTGTTGTTGCTTCTTCCTTAGCAGCTGTTGTTGGAGCAGCTGTTGTAGGTGCTGCTGTTGTTGTTTCTTCTTCCTTAGCGCAGCCTGCGAAGAGGGAGAGAGAAAGAGCGAACACCATCATGAGTGCGATAAATCTTTTCATTGTGATCGTTTCTCCTGTTTGGATTTTTATGTTTTTTTGTCGGACGTTTATGTCCACAAAAAATGTTATCACAAGCAAACAAAAATGTACAATAGTTTTTCGGAATAGTTAGTTTTAGCTTTTATTTGAATTATTTATAATTATATTCTTTATAGGTAAAACAAATATTCGCATAAAGTTGACATAGGATAACTTAATAAAGTACGCTTTATAGTGCACAAAAAGCACCCCCAGAAGGGTGCTTCTATTTTATCTCTGCAAAAATTGTCATTTCAAGCAGATCGCCGCTTTTTCGTGTCACATTATTTATTCCTACAGCCTTTCCGCTGAATGTGATTGTATCCCCCGGCGTCATCCTCAAAATTACTTTATCATCGGGATACAGCATCAGATTGCCCATATAAACTCTGTCTTTTTCCACCTGATGAATAATTCCTGTAACTGTGTAGATGTAATTTGTGCCAACTCCGTTTTTGAATATAGCGTCATATATTTCTTCAGGCGTTCCTTTTATTTCCTCCGTTTTGCCGCATTCTGCAATAATGAGTATGAAAATCGCCATCACAACCGATAATATTGTTATTCTTTTCATTTTATTTCCCTCTGTTTCTTTTATTTGTAATAATTATACCATTTATCCGCATACATACGCAAGTGCGTATACGCCAAAGCGTATAAAATTTTACAATTACGACAGAGGTGATGTTTATGGGTATCAAAAACGCTGTTGTTGTAAGATTCAGACAGCTATGCGAAAGCAAAAATATAAAGCTCAACGAACTTGCTGTACGCTCCGGCGTTACGCCGTCGACCGTTTACAGTATGTTTGACGAAAGCCGCAAAGATGTTTCGATTATCACCATCAAAAAGCTTTGCGATGGTCTGGATATTTCCATATCCGACTTTTTCGACAGCGAAATTTTCAGATCTCTCGATCAGGAGATAGTATAAAAATCCACACTTATGGGTGGCTTTTGTGTTGAAATATGTATAAATATGTGATATAATGACATCCAGAGCCACCATTAACGGTAGGCGGTGTTTGCCCTCATCCAGAGGGAGATGCGAAGCCCTCTGTTTACATAGAGAAATCTATGGAAAGGAGGGGGGAAACTATGATTTCCTTTTCGGAGCTGATTGCTTTTACAGCGCTCATTGTCTCAATAATAAAAGTATGTCATGACATTTTTTCGCAAAAAAAGTAACCGCCTGAGCCTGGAAAACTTAGCGGTTACTTTCTTTTGTAACTAATAATATTCAGGGCACACCGTCTATCGGTGGCTTGCCTTATACTGATATTATACATCAACAGAATACTATTGTCAAGCAAACACAAAAGCCACCTTGTATAAGGTGGCTTTTGTTATATTACAATTTCATGCCTGCGCCGAATGTTGTGAAACCGATTTTTTCATAGTAAGGCTTCATTTCTTCTGTGCAGATAAACTGGAGATGGAGCGAATGGTCCTTTGCAAACTGGCTGAGCTTATTTACGATTTCTCTGCCTAGGCCGTGATTCTGGTATTCAGGCAGCACGCCCACGCCGCACATATATGCGTTTGTAACGCCATCGGAAATAAGACGGCCTGTTGCAATGATTTTATCGTCGTCATAGACGAAAATACAGTGGAATGAGCCCTTCATTGCGAAAAGCAATTCCTGGGCAGAAAGGCCAAGCTCTTCATTCCAGCCGATAGCTTCGTAGAATTTATAAATATCCTCTTTCTTAGGTAATTCACTGCGATATGTAAGCATAATTTTCCTCCTTTATTGAAACATGATTTTTATATCATGGCGAATGCCACTAAAATTACAAGAAATGCTGCATTATATAATGTAAAGACCTTCATGAATGCGCCCTTGTCGGCATTTTTATGCTGGGAATAGAGCTTGAAGGAGATAAGGCTGGCAAGAGATGCAACTATTGTGCCGAGACCGCCGATATTCACACCCTTGAGAAGGGCGTGAGCGTTTTCTGTGAAGCCTGCAAGAAGTGCGGCGCAAGGTACATTACTTATGCCCTGGCTGAAAAGCACCGACATTATAAGCTCTCTGCCATTGACGAGGGACGAAATTGCGTTTCTGACAGCTTCGAGGGAAGAAATATTGCCGACAAAGATGAAGAATGCAACGAATGTGCCGAGGAGTGCGTAGTCGACCTGCAAAAGCAGTTTCCTGTTTATAACAAGCATTGCAACAAGTGTGATTACAAAGCAGATGCGGTAATCGAGGACACGCATTACTGTAGCAAGTGAAAGGGCGAAAAGAATTACATAAAGCCATACGCTTTTGTGTACCGATACATTTTCGCTTTCTGTCCTGCACTGCGGAAGCTTTTTCATAAATACTGCAATTGAAATGAGGACCAAGCTGAGCAAAGTCAGCGGAGCTGTGACACCGAAGAATTCGCCCATCGCCATTTCATAATAGGAATAGATAAAGAGATTCTGCGGATTTCCGATAGGTGTCAGCATACTGCCGAGGTTTGCGGCGATAGTCTGCATTACAACGACAAAAACAAGGCTTTTCTCGTCGGTTTTTTCGTAAAGTCCGATGCAGAGCGGCACAAATGCGATAAGGGCGACATCGTTTGTCACCAGCATTGCCGAAAAGAATGTCATTAAAATAAGGGCAAGAGCCAGCGAGCGCGGGGTTTTGAATGTTGTGAGGATTTTATTTGCCATCACATCGAAAAGCCCTGTGTGCATGAAGCCTTTGATTACGCTCATAAGGCAGAAAAGCAGCGCAATGACTTTGAAGTCGATATACTCAATGTATGCGGCGCTTATCGGCACAAAAAATGATGAAACAACGGCGAGCGCCGCTGCGATTACAAATACGATTTCTTTTTTGACGAAATTTTTTATCTTTTCCATACTTTCCCCTGTAAGACTAACTGATGTATAAATTATATAGTATTATGGGAAAGTTTTCAAGATGTTTTTGGATAATTGGAGCGAGACATCAATTATTCACTATTACTTCTTCTGCGGGATGGCACAGAGGCCCTCCCCTGCATTGGATTGTGTTGCGTAGCGTCGTGGGCACCGTTCTCTGCAAAGATTACACAGAACTTATAAACACAAAGCGAGGCTGAGATAACTCAGCCTCGCTTTGCCAAAACAATTCTTACAGGAAATTTATATGAAAAGAAACTCTATGAACTTGTTTGTACCACTTACTGTCCTATACCAAATAATGTGGGGGGATTGTGCCTTCGGCAGAGTTGCTGTCTGCCGAAGGCTTATGTTTTGTATAGAGAAAGGTAATGGTTTATTGCTTGTTTGGTCGTATGTTTTTTCATCTCTTAGTTTATGTCTGTATTATACAAATGATTTATGTCAAAGGCTCGGCACAGTTATGAACGAATTGTAAACCTTTTTCCACAGGCTGTGGATTTCCGGACACTCAAAAAGGACGGCGCAAACCATCCTTTTGTTATACTATTTAATAAAATAATGGGGGAGCTGGTAGCGGGTGCACGAATTGATAAGATGGGAAATCATCTTCTGTGATGCGCCATAAGAATCCTTGTTCTTTATGGCTTCATAGATAATTCCGTGCTCGACATAAATATTTTTGAGATTTTCAAGAGTCAGCATACCCGATTTGCTTATCTGCCTGATAAGGCTTCGTGATGTGAACAGCAGATTCTGGATGACAGGATTATGGGAACATTTTGCAATGGCAAGATGAAACTCCATATCGTAATCGAGGAAATCCTTGAAATTGCCTGTATTATATGCCTCCTGGCTGTTTTCGTAAACCTTTGTAAGAAACTCGATATCCTCCTCGGTTGCATTCTGGGCTGCAAGCTGGGCAGACTTTTGCTCGAGCACATTACGGACCTCTATCATCTGGTCGACACTTTCATCGCCCACAAGAAAGCTCCACGAAAGGGGCATCATAAAGAAGTTTGATGTATTCTTGCATATAAATGTGCCCTGCCCCGGGCGAATATCAATAAGACCGAGAACGCTGAGAACTTTGAGAGCTTCACGCAGGGCTGTTCTGCCAACGCCGAACTTTGCCGCTAAATCACGGTCGGAAGGCAGTTTATCCCCAAGCTTATACTCCCCTTCCATAATGGAATTGGAGATATAGTCGGAAAGAATACGCACAAGCTGTTCGACCTGGCTGTTCTGGCCGGTGGCGAAGGAATAATTTTCCTTCTGCTCCTCGGTTTTCACCATAGCCTCGGCATAGGCAATGAAAACATCAGGGTCAAGCATGAGAACAGAAGGCTCTATGCCTATTTTCTTTGCAATAGCTGCAGCTATCGCTTCGCTGTCCTCTCCGCCGAGCCGTTCAAAATTGGAATATTTTGAATTGCTCATCATCTTTCTGCCCTCTTCATCGGAAAGATATGTTTCGATGAATGCCGACTGGGAAAGCTTGAGCATTCTGCGCAGTGATACTATATTATGGTGTATATTTTCCTTGTTCAGTTCATTGATATTGATGTTCATGGGCCTATACACTCTCCGTTTCTCTTTGTTATATATACATTATAATTATACTATAACCTATAGGCAAAACACAAGTGCCCATTACATTTTATGACAAAATGCACAAAAATTTTTGTGCATTTTTTCGTGTTTTACCTATTGAATTATGTTAACAAATATGTCATAATTGAGAGTATAAAAAGCGGTCGACCGCTCGACCGGATTTCAAAATTATATTCAGAGAGGTAATGAATATGGCTGACAAGAAAAAAATGTCACTCACCACCCAGATCCTCATTGCGACTATCGGTGGTATTGTCTTCGGCTCCATTATCGGAGACTGGGCAGCAAATCTCAAGTTTATAGGCGATATCTTTATCCGCCTTATCCAGATGTCCGTTGTTCTTCTCGTTATGACATCCGTTATGGGTGCTATCGGTAACGTAGACGCAAAGGGCGCAGGTAAGATGGGCTTCCACACATTCAAGTGGATCATCATCTTCACAGTATTCTCCACACTCCTCGGTCTCGCTCTTGGCGCAATCGTAAAGCCAGGTGCTGACATCGACCTTTCCCTCGCAGGCGAAGTTGCTCAGACAGAAGCTCAGGCTGCTTCTATCCAGGATACACTCCTCGGCTTCGTTCCAACAAACATCATTAGTTCCATGGCTTCCGGTTCTATGGTTCCATGTATCCTCTTCTCCATCTTCTTTGGTCTTGCAATGGGTACATACAAGCGCCAGACAGGCAACACAATCGTTGGTGACGTTATCAACGCTTTCAACGCAGTTATCATGAACATCATCAAGATGGTTATGACACTTGCTCCTATCGGTATCTTCTGCCTCCTCGCAAACGTTGCAGGCGCTATCGGCTTCAAGGTTATCATCCCAATGCTCAAGTTCCTCGGCTGCTTGCTCGTTGGCGACCTTATCCAGTTCGCAGTTTACATGCCTCTTACAGCAGCTCTCTGTAAGGTTGATCTTAAGAAGATGCCTCAGAAGTTCGCTAAGATGTCTATGATGGCTCTCACAACAACATCTTCCGCTATCTGCCTCCCAACTCAGATGGAAGACTCCGTAACAAAGTTCGGTATCTCCAAGAAGGTTACAGACTTCGTTGCTCCAATTACAATGTCCATGAACTCCACAGGCGCTGCAATGTGCTACGTTCTCGCTATCATGTTCATGAGCCAGTCCACAGGTATTGTTCTCTCCGCAGGCCAGCTCGCACTCTCCATCGTGCTCGCTATCCTCATGTGCATGGGTACAATCGTTGTTCCTGGCGGTATGGTTGTTACATACACATTCTTCGCAGCTTCCCTCGGTCTCCCAATGGAAAGCATTGCAATCCTCATCGGTATCGACTGGTTCTCCGGTATGTTCCGTACAGTTCTCAACGTTGACGCTGACGTTCTTGTTTCCCTCCTCGTTGCATCCAAGATGGGTGAACTCGATAAGGACGTTTACGACGGCAAGAAGACAGTTGACTACGTTGCATAAGTCTTATTAAGTATATTCAAAGGATATCATTTGTGTGGGCAAGTCTTTAAGGCTTGCCCACATAGTGGTATTCTAACACAGTTTGTATGATTTTCAGATCAGCAAATTTTTTTGCTTATCGGAAAATTATATAAACAGATTTTACAGAGGACAGAAGATATGAATAAAGAACAATCCACAAGACGCATTATGCTCAACTTGCGTACACTCAGCAAGTACACAGCCACACCTGGCAACGGCTGCACACGTCTTCCATTTACAGAAGACGCTTATGACGCAAAGGAATTCATCCGCTTCCTTATGTGCGATGCAGGTCTCAAGGCTCACGATGACGGCGCAGGCAATATTTTCGGCGTAAAGAAGGGCAAGAATCCTGACCTTCCATGTATTATGATGGGCTCCCACTATGACTCTGTTATCAACGGCGGTAATTTCGACGGTATCGCAGGCGTTGTCTGCGCTCTCGAAGTTGCACGCGTACTCAACGAAGAAGGCATTGAGCTTGAGCAGGATTTCGTCGTTGCAGGCTTCAATGATGAAGAAGGTATGCGTTTCGGCACAGGTTATTTCGGCTCCAAGGTTATGCTCGGTCAGGTAACTCCTGAAGAATGTGAAAAGTTCGCCGACAAGGACGGCATCACTGTTGCTCAGGCAATGAAGGAATGGGGTCTCGACCATACAAAGCTCCCTGAATACAAGTGGGATCTCAATAAAATCGGCAAGTTCATCGAAGTACATATCGAACAGGGTCCTGTTCTCGATGCACAGAAGATCGAGCTCGGTCTCGTTGAATGTATCGTAGGTATCCAGAGATACATGGTCACAGTAAACGGCAGAGCTGACCACGCAGGCACAACTCCAATGGATATGCGTCTTGACGCTGTGGATATTTCCACAAAGGTGGTTTCCAAGCTTGCTGACATGGCTCGCGCTAAAAACGACGGCACAGTTGCAACTTCCGGCTTCTTCCGCGCTGTTCCATGCGCAATGAATGTTGTTTCCGGCAAGGTTGAATTCTCCATGGACATCCGCTCCCAGAACAACGACAATATCGACGATATCGTAAACAATATCAAAAAGCTCCTCGACGAAGAATGTGCAAAGTGCGGCGCATCCTATGAAATCGAGCAGAAGCTCCACATCACACCTTGCTATCTCGACCAGGATATGCTTGCCCGCCTTGAAGAAGCTGCAAAGGCAAAGGGCTATTCCTATAAGAGAATGCTCTCGGGCGCAGGCCACGATGCTCTCGCTATCGGTCAGGTGCTTCCAACAGTTATGGTATTCGTTCCTTCCAAGGACGGCAGAAGCCATTGCCCTGTTGAACACACAGAAAACGAAGACTTCACAAAGGCAGTTGACATCGTTGTCGATATGATCAAGAGCTTCCAGAACTAAGCTTTACAAATTATTCGGTTTGATTTATAATAAAATCATCAAAAATCAGAAAGGAAGATAATATTATGGGCTATCCAAAAGACATTCTCTCCACACGTTCTATCGTAAAACCAGGCGAATATGCTGTTATTCCACCAACAGGTCTTGTAAATAACGTTATTCCAGGCATCGAAGGCTGCCGCGTTTCCATCGTAGCATCCCCTAAGTACGGCGCAAGCTTTGTTCAGTATGTTATCACAGCTCAGCCAAACGGCGGTACAACTCGCATTTTCGGCAACGAACCAAACATCGAAACATTCATCTATGTCATCGAAGGTACAGGTACTTTCACAGTTGACGGCAAGGAATATGAAGCTAAGGACGGCGCTTACATCTATGCTCCTGCAGGCGTAGGTCTCCAGTTCAAGAACACAGGCGCAGGCGAAATGAAGGCTCTCCTCTATAAGCAGATTTACATTCCTGCTGAAGGCTGCAACCCTTACGTTTACTACGGCAACACAAACGATATCGAATGGCGCATCTATGACGATATGGAAAATGTTTTCATCAAGGACCTTCTCCCTGTTGAACTCCATTTCGATATGAATATGCACATTCTCTCCTTCGCACCTGGCGGATGCCACCCATTCGTTGAAACACACGTTCAGGAACACGGCGCTTATGTTCTCGAAGGCGAAGGCTGCTACTTCCTCGGCAATGAATGGATGATGATCAAGAAGGAAGACTTCATCTGGTTCGGTCCATACACATCTCAGGCAGCTTACGGCGTAGGCAGAACAAACTTCACATACATCTATTCCAAGGACTGCCACAGAGACGTTATTCTTTAAACCATTATTTTGATCTTTTCAAAATATACTCTGGCAGGTAAACTCCCAATTACCTTCCATAATAGCCATCCCTCAGGAAAACCCGGACTCCCATCCGGGTTTTTCTGCGTCTTAATATATGACTTGCACCTCAGCCTCCATTTTATTTATACTGAAACTAAACTACGAAAGGAGGCTCGGAAAATGAGCAATATTTACGGTTATGTCAGAGTTAGCACAAGAGAACAGAATGAAGACAGGCAGCTTCACGCCATGCAGGAGCTGGGTATTCCGCCGAAAAACATCTATTCCGACAAGCAGTCGGGCAAGGATTTTGACCGCACAAAGTACAAAAAATTGCTTAAAAAGATCAGAGAGGGCGATGTTATCTATATCAAGAGCATCGACCGTCTCGGCAGAAATTACACGGAAATTCTTGAGCAATGGGCATTCATTACCAAGGAAAAGAAGGCAGATATCGTCGTAATCGATATGCCGCTGCTCGACACCCGCGACAAGGGCGACGACCTTATGGGGCTTTTTATCGCCGACCTTGTGCTGCAGATATTGTCTTATGTAGCCGAGACCGAAAGGGAGTTTATACGCCGAAGGCAGGCGGAAGGCATTGCGGCGGCAAAGGCGCGGGGCGTGCATTTCGGAAGAAATCAGCTTCCACTGCCCGAAGGCTTTGACGAAGTGCGTGAAAAGTGGGAAAAGGGCGAGATTTCATTGAGAGAGGCAGGCGCAATCCTCGGTATGCCCCACTCCACATTTTATAAAAAATGCCGCGAAGAGCAGTAATTACATAAAAAAGACCGCTCGTTGTGAGCGGTCTTTTGATTTTATTATATTAGTAATTTTCCTTGCGTACTTCAAAGTATGCCTGTGGATGCTTACATACAGGGCAGACTTCAGGAGCTTCAAGACCTACTACAACGTGGCCGCAGTTACGGCATTCCCAAATTGTAACGCCGCTCTTCTTGAACACTTCAAGCTGTTCAACATTCTTGAGAAGAGCTCTGTAGCGTTCTTCGTGGAGCTTTTCGATAGCTGCTACGCCGCGGAAATCCTTAGCGAGGTCATGGAAGCCTTCTGCATCAGCTTCGTCAGCCATACGAGCATACATATCTGTCCATTCAGCATTTTCGCCTTCTGCTGCGTGGAGGAGATTTTCAGCTGTGTCGCCAAGCTCGCCGAGAGCCTTGAACCACAGCTTTGCGTGTTCCTTTTCGTTTTCTGCTGTCTGAAGGAAGATGGCTGCAATCTGTTCATAGCCAGCTTTCTTTGCTACAGATGCAAAGTATGTATATTTATTTCTTGCCTGGGATTCGCCTGCGAAAGCTTCCCAGAGATTCTTTTCTGTCTTTGTGCCTGCATAAGGATTCTTCTTTGGTGCTGCAGGAGCATCTTCAATGAGTTCAAATGCAGAAGCAGGCTGCTTGCAGAGAGGGCACTTGAAGTCCTCAGGGAGCTCACCTTCGTGGATATAACCGCAAACCTTACATTTCCATTTCTTCATAATTTTTCCTCCTTGTGGATAAATATATTTTTGTCTGCCTGTGCAGACATTGTATCCAATTAAATTATACCGCTTTACTCTTTTTTTTCAAGGCTTTTTCATTCGTCAAAATGCAGAATATTTTTATGACTTTTACACAAGAGAAAACTAAAGTGATAAGATTCCACAGCCTGTGAAAGAAAGGGATTCATATTTAGAAATACCATTGAAACAGGCTTACGATTTCGATGATCAGAATTATAACCCCTGTCAACATAGTCATAACACCGCTGAACTGTGCTTTTCCGGCATAGTGACGCGTTATTACGTATTCATCTCCTCTTTCATTCTTTATGGAATGCTTTTTAAATGTTCCATACGCAAAAGCCAAAGCACCTCCCAATATGAATATTATGCCCATCCCTACTTCGGGCGAAGTTCCTTTGGATGTTTCCACAGAACAGCCTGTAAGCATAATAAGGCAGAGCAACAGGGCAAATATTCTTTTCATTCGTTCGCTCCTTTCTTACAAAGGGGTGGACGGGTGTCTTACTTCGCCTCATTCATAGCCATTACAAGGTCTGCGCCGGCAATGTAATCGGTTGTTGTGCCGCCTGTCAGCTTCATATTCCACATACTTACGCTTGGATTCCAGATATAGCTGAACACCGCGCCGTTAGGGTATGTGATGATAAAATCCTTGTCCTCATGGACGACCTTATACTCATTTTCGCCTTCATAAATAGTGGCGTGAGTGTATTTTGTGTCTGTGTAGACGATTTTTACAGGTGTACCTTCGATTTCAGCTTCAAATTCAAGCTTCTTTTCGCAGCCTGCGCAAAGGCTGAGCATAAGCACGAGGGCAAGCATAAGTGATAATGTTTTTTTCATTTTCAATACCTCCATTTATAGAATTATAGTATCATTTTTCACAGAAATAGTCAAGCATGATAAAAGGGACGGAATGTTTCCGCCCCTTTTTCTATACATTATTCGATTTACATACCCATGCTGAGATATTCGATCATAGCTCTGCCCTTTGCTGTGAGAGCCATAGAGCCCATATCGAGCACCGCTGTATCGCAGAGGAAGCCTTCCTTGCCTGCACCTTCTGCCACAGTTTTCTTAAACTCTTTGTATAAATCAGAGTTTCTATACTCAACGTAATCGTAATTTTCAAGCTTTACTTCATAATCGAGTGTGATAATGCCCTTGTCTTCAAGGTGCAGAAGAGCTTCGCCGATCTGCTTTGCTTCTTCCATAGTTGTGTCAACTGCGTTGAAGTAAACAGGCGCAAGAGCTGTCATGCGTACTGTGTCCTCCTCGCCTGCCTTTGTCATTGTGAAACGGCATACAGGAAGGAATGGTGTTTCCATAAGCTCAAACATGAGAGCGAGCTCGCCAAGGTCGAGTGTATCGCTGCTTGAAGAACAGCCGCCGCAAGTTGCGCAGTTGCCTGTGCAGCCTGTTGGCTCGGCAATTTCAGCGGAAGCGCAGGATGAGCTGCTGCCGCAGGAAGCACAGTTACCTGTGCAATTCATAATTTCTTTTTCCATGATATTTATCTCCTAAGTTTTTATTTTTACCTTATTTCTCGGCTCCCTCCTCCGTTTCACCCCAACAAGCAGACTTGTAGGGGACCCCGGCGGGGCTGGCACGCGCAAGCGTGACTGAGGGAGTGAATTTCAATTACAATTCATTTACCCTTGCGGTTTCGTCAATGAAATATGCTTTAAGGCCCAATTTTTCAAAGAACTTCACCATTTCGGCAGGGGCGAACTTTTCTGTTGCCTGATGTGTGCCGCCCAAAATACTTACGCCTGCGTTTTCAGCCGCATTATGAATATTCTGCACCCACTCTGCCTTCTTATTCGTCACGCCTGTGATGAAAAGATTGATGCCTTCAGCGGCAATTTCCTTATAGATTTCGGTATTCTTCGCGCCGCCGCACATCATGGCGATTTTGCCGTTATTCAGCTCATTTCCGCCGTAATTATAAAGCTTGACATTGTTTCCAAGCACCTTTGCAAGATGTTCAGCAACCTCGTCAGCCGTCTTGAAATCAGACTGACACATTACGCCCATGCGCACGCCGTTCTGCTCATAAAACTCCTTGTAAGGACGAAGTCCCATACGCTTTGCAAGGTTGTTGCCAGGGGAATACGGGCCGTTTCTGTCGAGAGGAATATGATAGGAAAACAGGCTGATATTGCGCTCAGCCATCATTTTCTGCCACTTTTCAGCGATAGGCTGAGGGGCGGCAAGAATATCCTCGCGCTGAGGCACAGGATGATGGGTGAAAAGCAAGCAGTTTCTGGCGTCAAGCTCGATGAGCTTTTCAAAAACCTCGTCGCCTGCGAAAGTTGCCGTGTAAACTGTGTCCACATCGTCGGCAAAATGATGCTGCAAGCCCTTTTTAGGGAAAACATCGGTACATTCGTCAGGGCGGAACTCCTCTTCAAGAGCCTTGTAAATCAATTCAGCTTTCATATTTGTGTTCTCCTTTTCTCTTATCAGCCTCCCTTGCCTAATGGCCCAGGCCACCTTCTCTTGACCTTCGGTCAATTCACCTTGAGGGAGGGGGACCGCGTCAGCGGTGGAGGGATTTTTTTCATTATTCAATAATATCCACAATCTCAATGAGATTTTCGCAGACAAAATCGGCTTCATTGGGCAGATCCTTGTGGACAAAAATCGTTTTCATGCCCATATTTTTGCCGCCGATAATATCGGCATTTGGGTTGTCGCCCACCATATAGCACTCGTCAGGGCTTGCATCGCCCATGGCAAGCTCAAATATCTCACGGCGCGGTTTGTCAAATCCGCATACACCCGAGCAGACTATATCGTCAAAATAATTTTCGCCGAAAAGCTGGTTTACTATGCCTTCAAGCTCAGGGAAATTGTTGGACAAAAGCACCACACGGTAGCCCTTTTCGCGGCATTTCGCTATCGTTTCAAGTGTGTCGGGATAGATATTATAGTTTTCGATGCGCATTATATATTTACGCACCTCGGGCGCAATCGCCTTGCATTCGGCATCATTAAAGCCAAAATGAGAGCAGACATACTGAAAATGCTTTTCCATAAATGGCCAGAAATTTTCATTCGTCTTGTCGTGGTTGTCATTCTCATAATGCTCCCACGGATATCCATAGCGGGCAATTTTGCGAATTTCCACAGGGTCAAAGCTGCGCCCCGTCACCTCATCCATCGCCTTTGCGATAGAAATATTCCACATGCTTGGCGAATAGACCAGCGTGCCGTCAAAATCAAAAATAATCGTCTTCATTATTTAATCATATCACAAACTGCCGAAAAATACAATATAAAAGCCTCCCATAAGGGAGGCTTGGAAATTATTTTACAATGTCATACACCACATTTTTTTCGATGTTTTCACCATCAATGTAAGAAGCATGGCTGTCACCATAGCGATAAGTGCAAACTTTCTCATGGTGCGCCCCTTTCTAATATTTCTTCCGCTTCGCCGAGATTACTCCAAAAATGAAAAATAGAATAAGAATTACAACCGAAACCATATCGCCGTACATTGCATTCTTCACAAATTCCGTACCTGTTACCGCGCATACATTGTATCGGAAAACATCGGATATTTCGGTGCCCAGAAACATATTCGGCATAAAGAAATATCGTGTGATCGTGCCGATAATCCCTGTGTATGCCCCCAGTATAACCTCATGCACAAAGTCACTGACAAGAAAGACTGCGGCAGGAATATTGAGGAAAATCAGGGTTTTTATAATATTCTTACGGTCTGTTACGGCAAGACTTCCCACCTTATACCATATAAGCATAAATACCAAGCCAAAAACCAGGCTTAAAAGCGGCGAAAGTCATGGGAAAAAGCTCATAAATGTGCCAGCCGCCAAAGGGGACAGGCCGATGAGAAATAATTTCGTCTTATGATTTAATTTCATAGTCTGCTCCTTTCGGTGTGTGATTTTTACTGCTTTGTGTTACCATCATATCATCTTAGCTTTCATTCGTCAAGTATCCATCATTCATCATAAAAATAATTATTTTCCCAAAATTTTCAAAAAAGTTGTCCCATTTTGGTGTTCCGAATTGTCTTATATATAAAAGGAACGATTGAAATTCCAACAAAAACCAGATATAACGAATAAAAAGGAGGATTTTTATGAAGAAATTTATCGGCAAACGGATTTTGAATACAATTTTTGCTGTTTTTGTTTTAGTGTTTGTTATTTATGCCTTACTCCACTTTTTCGGCTTAAGTGACCCTGTCGGAGTTGAGCTCGGCATAGAAAAACCGGTTATTTATCTCTATCCGGAAAAGGAAACGGAAGTTTTTGTCGATGTTTCTGTGGATAATGGGGAGATTTTTGTGACTTATCCCGAAAAGGGCGATGGCTGGAATGTTGTTGCTCGTCCTGACGGCAAGATTATCGACAAAAATGGCATTATGCACAACTATCTTTTCTGGGAAGCAAAGTCAGCATTCGTGCCTGACTTTTCCGAAGGCTTTGTCGTAGAGGGCAAAAATTCTGTGGAATTTTTGCAGGAAAAGTTAAGTTATCTCGGTTTGAATCAGAATGAGATAAACGAGTTTATCATCTACTGGCTGCCCCACATGATTGATAATCCATACAATTTAGTGTCATTCCAATGGGAAAACTATGATGAGTTCGCGCCATTAACTATTGAACCGAAGCCAGACTCAGTTCAGCGCATATATATGGCATTAAAACCGCTGGATAAACCTATCGAAATCCCAGAACAGCAGCTTGAAAAGTTTGAACGCACAGGCTTTGCCGTCATTGAGTGGGGCGGCAGCCTGATAAAGTAATATGCATAAAAAAGCCTCCCCGATGCAAGGGGAAGCTTAATATATAATGTAGGGAACGGCGTCCTCGACGTTCCGAAAATAAAAATAAAAAAGACACCCGTTTGGATGTCAGTATAAAACAAAAAGCAAGTCATAAGACTTGCTTTTTCTTGTGTAGGCATTACTTATCTTCCCAAGCCGTCGCCAGCTAAGTATTGTCAGCACAAATGAATTTCACTACTGTGTTCGATATGGGAACAGGTGGACCATCATTGTAATAAACACCTACTATATATATCATCAAGGCTCTCGCCTTAACTTCTTTTTGGTGCACCTTCAGGGACTCGAACCCGGGACCCACTGATTAAGAGTCAGTTGCTCTACCAACTGAGCTAAAGGTGCATTTCTTAATAGCACATTAAAAACTGAACAAAGTATACATTTTCGTCTATTCAGGCTCCGATGTTGAGGTTTGCCCAAATAATTTTCTTTGGTCAAGTCCTCGACCTATTAGTATCAGTCAGCTGAGTACATTAC